>JALYYT010000225.1 GCA_030946285.1 Gemmatimonadota bacterium | reverse complement strand
CACGACAGGGGTCACCTTTCATGCGCCGTAGCGGGAGACAGTGATGATCTCGAAAACGAACAGGAACAGCCACGACGGGCGGTACCGCGTCCGACCCTGGCAGTACGGAGCCGCGGTCGTCACCATCCTTCTGCTCGTGCCGCGCGCCGCCTGGGCACACGGGGCGCCTGATCGTGGCGCTGAATGGCTGATGGCGGACTGGATGCTGCTCGCATTTCTCGTGTTCTTCGTCGCCGCACTTGCCGGATTCGTGATCGCCCTGCGCCGCGGAGCGCTGAGCAACGTCGAGGCAGCCAAGTACTACATCCTCCAGATTCACGAGCCCGACTACTACACCCCGGACTGGGCCCAGGAGGAGCCGTCATGAGCCCCGCGACTCCTGCCGGTTCCACGAGTGCAGCTGCCCATCAATATTACGAGTATCTGTACGGACAGTACTACATGAACATCCCCGCCGAGCGGACGACGATCCTGTGGTCGGGACCTGCGTACGTCGCCATCTGGGGAATCGTGTTGATCGGTTTCTTCTTTCTGTTTGCCTGGTCGTTCCAGCGCGTGCATCGCACCCACGGAGAGCTGTACGGCGTGAGTTCGTTCGCGGGCTCGATTCTCGAGCGTATCGGGCCAGCGTCCAAACTTACGATCGCCGTCTGGATCGCGGTGACACTCTGGTCGCTCTTTTACGCGATCATTCAGTGCGTGCACGGTTACATCTACTGACCTGAAATCGGGTCGACCCCGTCTGCCGACTCGCGCCCCTTACCGGAACCGCCGTGGCCCACGTTTCAGCATACTCGCAAGTCACCACCGGAACCGTTCCTCGTGCGGTGTGGGATGAGTCATGGTTTTCCATCGCCAGCTGGAAGGGATACTTGCAGTCGATTCCGGGTTGCCTGGGAATCCACCTCGCCGCCCGGAGACTCGAGTCGGGCGATGCCCGGATTCATGTGACGACCTTGTGGCAGCATGACGAGCAGCGCCAGGCCTGGGTGGAGAGTGACTGGGCCGCCGAGCGGCTGCTCCGGAGCCTCGATCGACCAGCATACGACATCATCACGGAGGCGTACGATGTCTTCTGCTGATCGCGCCGCTGACCATCCGAGCGAGCAGCCATCCGCCGGCACCGGCGGCGGCGATCCCCGGCACCGGCAGACGACCTTTGGCCAGGACCAGGAGCATCGGCGGCGGTCGTTCGCCATCGAAGACGAACGCTGGACGCGCGGGCGACAGCTGCGCGACTGGCTCTTGCTGGGCGGCATGATCCTCGGATACCTCACATGGGCGATGATCATCTACGCGCTCGAACCCGGGATCCGGTAGCCGGTGCGCATTGACGAGATCACGAATCTCGATGCCCTTGGCTTCGTCGCCGCCCTGCTGGCGGGCGCGTGGCTCCTCTTCCGGCTCGTGCCGGGCGAATCGCGTGCGGCGCCTCGCCAATCATTCACGGCCGCCGAGCTCGCGGCCTATGATTCGTATCTCCCGAAATATTTTCTCGCCGGCGCGGTAGCGCTGACACTCGGCGGGATTCACGCCGTGCTGAAAAGCCTGCCGCGCGTCCGCCAGTGGTTGCTGGAGTCCGGCTACGCCGGACACATGGTGCGGGATCTCTCCAATACCCACCTCGTCATCGTCATTGGTGGTACCATCACCGCTACGGGACTCTGCTGGTACGTCCTGCCGCGAGTGGCTGGCCGGCCACTATGGAGCGCCGGTCTCGCCACCTTCTCGTTCTGGTGCACGGTCCTCGGCGCCGGCGGGTTTTACCTCTACCATCTCGTCGTGGGACTGTTTGTCGGAGCCATGGCGCATGGCTGGATGTCGCTCCCATCGTTGGACTGTATGAATACCTACGGTCCAATCGTGCTCGCCCTGTCAGCGATGACGATGGGAATTGGGTACTGGACGTTTGTCGCCGACGTGCTCGCGACGATTTTCCTGAGCCGGCGGGTTGTTCCGCGATCTCCAGACCACGCACTGGCGAAGTTCTTTGCCGTTGGAGCTCTCGGGCTGTTCGTGGGGACGGTGCAGGGTG
>JALYYT010000217.1 GCA_030946285.1 Gemmatimonadota bacterium | reverse complement strand
AGAAAGTGCTGACCGAGCCGCTTGAGTGTCGGAGGGAAGCCGTCGCGCGGCACCTTGTTCAGCTCCGCAGAACGACGAGCGTGAGGTCGTCTCGAGGCGGTATGTCGCCGGTGAACTCGCCGAGTTTCTGGAACACCCGCTCCACGATCACACGCGACGGTTCAGTCGCGTTCTGCCGTATGGTGTCCAGAACGCGCTGTTCGCCCATCGTCTTGCCGTCGCCGTTGAGCGCGTCGGTAATGCCGTCCGTGAACAGGACGAGCAGATCCTCTCCCGCTACCCAAGGAACCGTTCTCGACGACGGAGCCTTGTCTGCCATGCCGAGGGGCGGGTCCATCGCGCCGAGCCGTTCGGGTACTGCGCCAGGGCGGCAGCAGAATACATGCGGGTGACCGGCGTTGGCGTATTCCAGCGTGCCGCCCTGCTTGTCGACGACACCGTAGAACATCGTGATGAACATCTCGGTGCTGGAGAGTTCGTCACGCAGGGAATACAGCAGAGCATGAAGCATCGCGCCGGGATCGAGCGTGCTCTGGGCATGAATCGCGGCGGCGCTCATGGTCAGCGCCATGATCAACGCCGCACGATAGCCATGGCTGGATACGTCACCGATCATCACGCCGGTCGCTGACGGCGTGAGTCGGAATAGATGATAGAAATCGCCACCGACGCTTTCCGCAGGGACGACACGCGCAGCGGCGTCAGCCTGCGGCGCGACAACATCGCCGCTCGGCAGCAGCTTCATCTGCAGGTCGTGCGCGAGGCTCACTTCCTGCAGCAGCCGCTGTTGCTCTATCGATTCGCGAACGAGGCGCGCATTCTGAATGGCGCTACCAATCTGAGTGGCGATTGCGGCCACGAGCTTCACATCACCCGCGCTGAACGCCGCTTCGGTTCCGCGATCGCTGAGGCTGACGGCGCCGAGCAACTCCGGCCTGCCGGCTTCACGCGTCCACATGATCGGGACGGCGAGTGCGGCGCCCTTCCGGAATCCGTCGTCCACCACGTTGTCGCCGGGCGCGATCACGACCGGGTGTCTCCCGCGAAAGGCGAGTGCTGCAAGATTGCGCGGATCAGCGATGGGAATGCTGGACAACTCGCCCGCCAGCCCGACGGACGCGATCGGATCCAGCAAGTCGCTGCCGGGCTCGCAGATGAAGATCGCGCCGCGACGTGCGCCTACGGTCTCGGAAACTTCACGGAGTATGGTTTCCGCTGCGCGGTCGAGCGAAACCGTGCGGCCGAGAATCTCACTGATCGTGTAGAGGAGATTGATCTCCTCGTAACGCTCGGCGAGTTCGCGAGCCGCGTTCTCGATCTCTACCTCGAGATTGCGTCGCATCAGCGATTGAGCGTGAGGCGAACGACGTGATTCGGTCCACGGATCTGCTCGACTCGGTCCATGAGCTGGTGCATGAGAAACACACCGCGGCCATCTTCCCGCTCGAGATACTCAGACGTGGTCGGGTTGTGGGATTCGGTGGCCATGTCGAACCCGCGGCCCTCGTCCGCGACATCGAACACGAGCGCAGCGTCGGACACGGTGGCACGGAGCCGGACGTGCTTGCGCGGGTCTTCCTTGTTGCCGCGGATTATCGCGTTGGAGAGGGCCTCACTGAGGGCAACGGGAATATTGAGCGAGCACTGGCGACGGCTGAGCCGAAGAGTCTTGCAGTGCTCCGTGATCAGGCTTACGACAGACTCGATCTGGCTGACGTCGCTGGGTATCTCGACGTCGAACGCCACGTACGGAGGGGTCACGTTATCGAAGATGGAATCGTCCGGGACAGCAGTATCGCCGGCCCGCGCAACGTCCGCAAGCCGGCCGCGTTGCGGCTGAGGCTCATCAGAAGCCGTCGAGCGCGCGCTCCCTTGTCTCTGCGATCTGGAAGAGTGTATCGAGCTTGGTCAGTTCGAAAAGCGTCTGGAGGTCATCGTTCAGATCGGCGAGACGAAGCTCGCCGCCATGCTCGCGGATCTTCTTGCTGAGCGAGACGAGCACGCCGAGGCCCGAGCTGTCTATGTACCCCGTTTGCGCGAAATCTATGAGAAACTTTCGCTCGCCCTTCTCGAGCTCATCGAGCACTTTCTGCTTGAGCTCCTGGCGATTGCCAACGATGAGCTGTCCTTCGACGTCCACGACGACCACGTCGCCGTTCTTCTTGAGCGTAAAACTCATCCGTTCTCCGTTTGTAATGCCGTAATCGCCGTCACATTGATTATATCGTCCACCGTCGCTCCGCGCGACAGATCGGCTGCGGGTCGGGCCAATCCCTGAAGGATGGGTCCCAGCGCGGTTGCCCCAGCTAGCCGCTGTACCAGCTTGTACGCGATGTTTCCGGCGTCCAGCGAGGGAAATACGAGAACGTTCGCATGACCCGGTATCGCTGATTCAGGCGCCTTTTGCGCTCCCACAGCGGCCACCAACGCCGCGTCCCCTTGCAATTCTCCGTCCACCTTCAATCCCGGCCGCCGCTCGCGCACGATGCGAATCGCGTCGCGAACGAGTGTCACCGACGGACCCGATGCGCTGCCCGCGGTGCTGAACGACAGAAAGGCCACCACTGGCGAATCTCCGACGATTCGATGCCGGTCATCGGCGGCGCCGATCGCGATGTCTGCCAGCTGCAGAGCAGTCGGATAGGGGACTACGGCGCAATCCGTGAACGTCAGTACCTCCGACGGCGCCTCCCACGGGCGGGCGGCGACCATATAGAATGCGCTCGACACGGTACTCATTCCCGAAGCGAGACCGATGCGTCGGATCGCCGCACGCAGCACGTCTCGGGTGGTCAGCGCCGCGCCCGCCACCATCCCGTGTACGACGCCGGCCGCCACCATGTCGGCGGCCACGTTGATCGCGTCGGGCCCTGCGTCCACCAGCACCGGATCGCAGATCCCCAGAGTGTCCAGTAGCTGGGTCGCCCGGCGAATTCTGGGCTCGGAGCTTTCGGGAAACACGATCCGGCGTTTCGCCGTTGTCGCTCGCTCCCGGATGGTACGAATGAATTCCGCGCCGGCGTCAGTTTTCACTTTGGACTCGCGCACCGTTGAATTTGGCGCGCAACGCCTGGGCTACTTCGGGATGAACGAGACCGGTGAGATCGCCGCCATATTTCGCCACCTCACGCACGATGCTCGAGCTTATGTAGGTCGTCTCGACCGAGGGAACCATGAACACGGTCTCGAGCCCCGGGCCGAGGTGGCGATTCATGAGCGCCATCTGGAATTCGTATTCGAAGTCACCCGCGGCGCGGAGCCCCCGAATCACCAGAGAAGCGCCGACCGACTTCGCGAAGTCCGCAAGCAGCCCGTCGAAGGATCGCACCGTGATCCCGGGTGCGTCACCGAGGGTCGTGCGAATGAGTGCCGTACGCTCGTCGATCGTGAAGAGCGACGTCTTGCTCGAATTGGTCGCCACGGCGACGACGAGCTCGTCAACGAACGTCCTGCTGCGACGAGCGAGCTGCTCGTGGCCGCGTGTAATAGGGTCGAAACTGCCCGCGTATATGGCGATGGTCGGCATCAGCGGTAGAAGCTAATGCAGGAATCGCCGTAGCGCCGGGAGTCGCCGCCCTCGGGCATCGCAACCGACCGCGCGTGCTCGATCCCGATGACGGTCGAGAACGGGCGCGCCAGCCACAGCTCGGCCAGCCGTACCGCCGCATCAGTCGCGTAGGGGGGATCGGCAAAAACCACGTCATACTCGTCACTCTTCAGCGATTCGGCGAAGACGAGCGCGTCAGCTTTCGTAATCACGGAACGCTCGGACGCTCCGAGCGTGTCAATGTTCTCGCGAAGCACCCGGAGCGAGGCTGGATCGCTGTCGATGAACTGCGCGGTCCGCGCTCCGCGTGAGAGTGCCTCAATGCCAAGCGCTCCCGAGCCAGCGAAGAGGTCCAGAACACGTGCGCCGGGAAGTGACAGCTGGACGATACTCATCCACGCTTCGCGTACGCGGTCGAGCGTGGGCCGCACGCTGCTTCCGTGCGGCGCACGAATGGTTCGCCCACGCCACTCGCCGCCCACGATCCTCATCGCACTACGATGTCGGCGAGCCGAGCCTGGAGCCTGCTCACTCCCTGATACTCGTCCCGTTCGAGACGAAAGGCCACATCGAGCGCGGCACCGGCACTGATCGACGCGGCGAGCGGGGCCATTCCCCACCCTATCGCGTCGATCTGCGTACCGGAACCGCCGAGCAGTGTCAGCTTGATTCCGTCCTTGCCAATCAAGCGTGGCGCGGCGAGCGCGACGACGTTCCTCGCAGCGAACACCGGGGCGGGATTTCCGACACCGTATGGTTCGAAATGTCTGAGCATCACATCCATGTCGAGCGTTGCACGGTCGAGCTCGATCTCCGCGTCGATTCTAAGCACCGGAGCCAGATCGTCGACGGTGAGATGCGAGCGTGCGACTTGATCGAAGCGGTGCCGGAAAGCGTCGAGCTGCGACACTGCCACGGTCACGCCCGCGGCAGCCCGATGTCCGCCATATCGCAGCAGGAGATCCGAACACTCTCCAAGCGCGGAATGGAGGTCGAAACCGCTCACGGACCGTCCGCTTCCCTTTCCGGTGTCACCCTCCATCGCTACCAGGACGGCTGGACGACAGTATTCCTCCACTATTCGCGACGCCACGATCCCGATCACGCCGGGGTGCCATCCCTCGCGCGCGATCACGAGTCCCATCGCATCGTCGCGAACCATTCGATCTGCTTCGACCCGTGCTTCATCCAGCGTGGCGCGATCGAGCGTCTGGCGTCGCTGGTTCAGTTCCTCCAGTTCCCGCGCAATCACGTTCGCCTCTGCCTGCGACTCGCTCAACAGAAGCTCGACGCCGCGCAGCGCGTGTCCCAGCCTCCCGGCTGCGTTGAGGCGCGGCGCGAGAGTGAAGCCGATCCGCCCAGCCGTAAGCGGCTTGCCTTCCATTCCCGAGGACCGAAGCAGTGCGCGAAGGCCCAGATTCTCCGTCTCCGATATCATTTTCATGCCGTACCGCACGAATACCCGATTCTCACCCCGTAACGATGCGACATCGGCAACGGTGGCGAGCGCGACGAGATCGAGCATCTTCCAGATGAACGCGTCGTTGACGCCGAGCGCGCGCGCAAGGGCGAGAGCGAGCTTGAACGCGACGCCGACGGCAGCGAGATCCTTGTCTGGGTAGTCGCAGTCGGGCCTGCGCGGATTGAGAAGCGCGAGTGCATCGGGCATCGCCCCACGCGATAGATGATGATCGCTTATCACGACCTCGATGCCGGCAGCGTTGAGGGCCGCGACGGGTGCGAGCGCACTCGTTCCGCAGTCGCAGGTCACGACTATGCGCGCGCCAAGTTCGATCGCGCGTGCGACTCCCGCGTCGCCCAGGTCGTAGCCATCCGTCATCCTGTTCGGGATGAAGGGCACGACATTTCCGCCAAATCCACGTATCGCGCGGACCAGGAGCGTCGTTGAACAAATGCCATCGACGTCGTAGTCGCCGTGTATCATGACCAGTTCGCCACCGCGGATCACACGAACCAGCCGCTCGACGGCGACATCCAGGCTCAGCATCGAGGATGCGTCGTGAAGCTGATCCAGCCGCGGCCGCAGAAAGCGCTTGGCCGATTCAGGATCCGAGTACCCGCGCTGAAGCAGAAGCCGGGCGACGCTCGTATCGACGCCAAGCTCGCTTGCGAGCTTCATGATCGCTTCAGCGTCAGGCGCGCTGGTGCTTACCCACCGCTGTTGCGGACGGCTCATTCCGTAGGCGCAGGCTGGCGCCGCTTGAGGAACTTGAATGACTTGGCCGCAGGCTGTCCGAGCAGCTCGATCTCCTTCTGCAATCGCTGCTTCTCCTTCATCAGCTCGTTCTGTTCGGGTATCGAGGCGAGGCTCATCGTGCGGTCGATCTCAGCGAGCCGCGCATCAATGTCGCGCATGGCGATGACAGCGATCGAAGCGGAGATCGTCTTGACAGGGTCATTCTGCGCGTTACCCTCTTCGAACAGCGCGTTCAGTATCACTACATCCGCGGGCTCCAGCCTGTCTGCCAATCGCTCGATCGTGAATTCATTTTCCAGGTCGAGCATCGCGTAGAAGATTGCGCGGTAGTGCTCGTCGGTAAAACGGGCGGGGTCGACCTTTTCAGCAATCCCCGCAGTTCTCGCAGGATCATCGAGCATCGCGCGCACCAACTCACGCTCGGCGGCCTGCGCGCCAGCGTCGTAGCTGCGACGGCGGTCACCGCGGCGAACCGGCCCGGCACTGGGCTTTGCGTCGTCCGGAACCTGGTCGAGACCAGGACCAGCCGCGCCGGATTCGGAGCCGGCGTGCTCGCCGGAGACCGGCAGCGGACGCGACTCCCCGCGTGGTGTCAACGCCGCCTCTCGAGTGAGCGCTGCTTTCGCGATGCCGCTCTTCTCCGCGGCGCGACCGATGTACAGCTCTCGCAGCAACGGATCCGACGTCGCGCGAATCGTTGGAAGAAGGCGGTCCAGAGCGCGGCGCTTCTTCTGCAGTTCCGCGAACCATCCACCGCGCTCGAGCAGCTGGATCTTTCGCTCGAATACGTCAACCGATTGTGCCACGTGCTGCTCCAGCGCCGCGGCGCCACTGGCTCGAACGAACGTGTCGGGGTCCTCGCCGTTCGGCAGCGTGACAACGCGTACCGCGCAGCCGTGCCGGAGCAACTCATCGCCCGCACGGAAGGTCGCCTTGAGCCCAGCCTGATCGCTGTCGTAGAGCAGATACACGTTGCGCGAGTAGCGCACGATCATCGCCGCCTGCGCTTCCGAGAGCGCAGTGCCGAGGGGCGCGATGACGGTGTTCAACCCTGCGACCATGAGCCGGATCGCATCCATGTAACCCTCGACGACAAAGACCCTGTCGGCCTTCCGGATCTCGTTCTTGCACCAGCCGAGTGCGTACAGAGTGCGCGACTTGCTGAAGACCGGAGTTTCGGGCGAATTGAGATACTTGGGCTCGGCATCCCCAAGTGAACGGCCACCAAATGCAACGTGGCGACCGGATGCGTCCAGGATGGGAAACATCAACCGGTTCCGGAATCGCGGTCGCGGTTCGGATTTCTCGTCGCGTCGTACGAGAAGTCCGCCTTCGATAAGACGGTCCACGTCGAAGCCCATCGTTCCCATGTGCGACCGGAACGTTCCGATGTCGTCCGGGGCGAAGCCGAGCTCGAATCGGTCAGCGTCGGCGCGCGTGATGTCCCGATGCGACAGATAATCACGCGCAGCGCCGCCGCGCTCGGATTCCCACAACTCCCGCTGGAAGTAATCTGCAGCGACAGCATTCATTTCCCAGAACGGATCGCGCGGATCGGGTCCGGGACGTTCGATGCGCTGCTGTGGAATCTCGATTCCGACAGTCGACGCGACCGAGCGCAGGGCATCCGGGAAGCTCATGCCGAGGTGCTTCTGCATGAAGGAGAAGACATCACCGGATTCTCCGCACTTGAAACAGTGATACTGTCCGCGTTTCGGCGATACGGAGAAATTAGGGTTTTTGCCTCCGTGGAACGGACACGGCCCGCGGAAATCCCCTCCGGCACGCTTGAGCTTTACGTGCTCTCCAATGAGCTGAACGATGTCGGCGGCCTCGCGAACGCGTTCAACGACGGGATCGGAGCTCACGCGAACTCCACGACGGTGACTCCGGCGCCGCCCTCATTCCAGGCGCCTAGACGAAAGTTCGTGACTCTTGGCTCCTTCTGCAGCATCTCGGAGATGCGATCGCGGAGAGCACCCGTTCCCTTTCCGTGAATTATGCGGATCGCCTTCATATCCGCGCGCACGGCGTTGTCAACGGCGTGCATGACGATGTCCTCGACCTCACCGACGCGCATCCCGCGAAGATCGATCTCGCTCGCCACGTGGACCTCGGGAGTGTCTCCACGAATGCTGACCGAAAGTGACGGCGCCGGCCGGGAAGCGCGTGTCAGCTCGGTCAGGGGAAGAGCAAGCTTCAGCGTTCCTATCGCCACGATTCCATTGTCGTCGCGAATCTCCAGCAGCTGTCCGACGCGTCCGCCCAGACTCGCAACTGCTACGTGATCGCCAACCGCCGGCGGCATGGCGTCGCGGGGACCTGTACCGTTTCTTGAGCTCGTGCTTTCGCGCGCCGCGAGCCGGTCGAGCTGCTCCGTCTGCGTCTTCGCCAGATCCTCGACGTGCCGTCGCGCATCCCGCGCTGCTTCGTCTACGTCTTCGGACTTTCTGAGGGACTTGATCGTATTCTCGATGTCGCGGCGCGCCGCGAGGAGAAACCTGCGCGCTTCCTCGCGCGCGCGGCGCTCGGACTCGCGCTCGCGTCTCCCGACATTCTGCTCCCGCTCTCCCACGCGCCGCGCTCGCTCCCGCGCATCGCTTGCGATCACCTCGGCTTCACGCTCCCGCGCGGCGAGCGCCGCGTCGCGCGCCTCGAGATCGGCGAGCAGCTCGTTCACGTTACGCTCTCCCGCTGGCAGTCGCTGTTCAGCGCGCGTGAGAACCGGCTCCGGCACGCCGAGCCGTCGCGCGATGCTGAGCCCATACGACTGGCCGGGGATACCCTTGATGAGCCGATAGGTCGGCGCGAGCTCGACCGCATCGAACTGCAGCGATCCGTTCACCACCCCGGCATCCTCGACAGCAAGCTGCTTGAGCGCACCGAGATGCGTCGTAGCAACAGTACGCGAATTTCGTGCAGTGAGCGACTCCAGAACAGCGCCGCCAAGCGCAGCTCCTTCGACAGGATCTGTGCCCGACCCAAGCTCGTCGATGATGACGAGTGATCTTTCGTTGGCGCCCGAGAGAATCTCCCGAAGATTCTTCACGTGAGCGGAGAACGTGGATAGACTCGCCGCGATTGACTGCTCGTCGCCGATATCGGCGTAGATCTCGTCATAGATCGCGATTCCGCTTCCCTCGCCCACCGTTGGCGGAATACCCGCCTGGAGGCAAAGGGAGAGCAGCGCGACTGCCTTGATCAGGACCGTCTTGCCGCCGGTATTGGGACCCGAAATGAGGAACGTGCGCTCCTCGCGTGAGAGCGTGAGGTCGAACGGAACTACCCGAGTGCCCTGAGCGAGAAGCAGAGGATGCCGGCCGCCAACGATCTCGAACGAATCCGACGGATCGCGCAGCGCGACCGGGGCGGCTCCGAATTCCATCGCGAACATTGCACGTGCATACAGCGAATCCAGCTCGGTGAGCGCGTCGAATGCGTCGGCAAGCACCACGTATGACGGACGGAGCGTGGCACCGAGCTCGGCGAGGATCCGCTCGATCTCGACCGACTCTTCGGAAGCCAGTTCACGCATCCTGTTCCCGGCCTCGACTGCAGCGGGTGGCTCGATGAAGAGCGTGCTGCCTGTGGAAGAAGCGTCGTGCACGATTCCGCCCACGGCGCCGCGACCTTCCCGACGAACCGGAATGACGTACCGGCCATTGCGGACAGTCACGGACATGTCGGGGACCTGCTGCGTCGCATCGAGTCGCGACATCAGTCGCTCGAGCAGCGCCACCAGATCCGATTCGGCGTGACGCAGCTCCCGACGTATGCTCCGCAGCCTTGAAGAGGCGCCGTCCCGGATATCACCACCGTCGTCCAGCACGCGGTCAATGGCCCCTTCTGCACCGGCGTCCCGGATGAGCCGCGAAGTCAACGGCTGAAGGACCGCTCGCGCCGCGACAGGTAGCCGCGCATCCGAAAGCGAGTCCAGGTTCATGCGGGAGCTTCGGAGCAGCCCGCGAAGCGCCATGAAATCCGCGGTTCCAAGGATCGCGTTCTCCACTCGCAGCCGCTCCAGCGAACGCCCGGCCGATGGGATCGCGTACGGGGCCCAGCGAGCCTCGCTGGCGGTCAGCGACCGCATCGCGAACACCCTTGCCTGCTCGCGCTCTATCCAGAGCGTGTCCGTCATCGGCCTGAGGGCGCGCACGCGCTCCGCGCCCTCCACGGAAGCGGCCCGGCTGGCGACGACTTCGAGGACGCGGTGAAACTCGAGGACGGAAAGTGCGTGGCTGTTCATTTACCTGGTGAATTATACAGAGTGCGGCGAAAAAACACCGAACCAGCCGCTGGGCCGAATGGCTTGATTTTCGCGGTACCGCACCGGATGCCGGTAATCTTCCGATCTGTCTTCTTTCGCACCGCAGGGCTGCTGGTCTGTTCCAACGTCTTCATGACCTTCGCGTGGTACGCGCACCTGAAGAATCTGGAGTCCCGGCCCTGGTATGTCGCCGCGCTGGCGAGTTGGGGAATCGCGCTGTTCGAATACCTGCTTCAGGTACCGGCCAACAGGCTCGGCTACACCAGCATGACGCTGGGCCAGCTCAAGATCCTTCAGGAGATAATCACGCTTACCGTGTTCATACCGTTCGCGTACTTCTACATGGATCAGCCGTTCAAGCTGGACTACCTCTGGGCAGCACTATGCATCATCGCGGCGGCATTCTTCGTCTTTCGAGGCCAGTAACTCCGTCAGCTCGCGACGAGTGCGGATTGTGTCGACCTGCAGTTACAGCCTCGGTCAACACGTGGTGAGTGCCACCCGGGCACGACGTCTATTCCGTCAACACGTCGCGCGATCGATACCTCCTGCGCGAAGCCGTAGTCCGACACGAGCACCACGATGTCAGGCTGTTCTTCCTCTCGCAGTCTGGCGGCGATGCCTGGAAGGATATCCGTCGCTTCTTTAAAGCGGAGGCCGGCTGCCCCTCGCGCCACCGCAGTTCCCCGTGCGCCCCCATGTGCACATGCGTGTCGTTCTGACGAATGAGGGTGATCGTTGTCG
>JALYYT010000178.1 GCA_030946285.1 Gemmatimonadota bacterium | reverse complement strand
GTGTGCGAGCAGCAACGACGTCCTTTGCAGATCATGACGATCTGGTCAGGATGTCGAAGCGACCATTACTGCGCAGTGGATTGCGCGACCAGTTCGAGACGACCAGTGACGTGCGAAGACCACTTCCTCCTGCAACGTGACGGTCATGGTTCGAATGACGCGCCGTGGGTCCACGCCTTCGGCGAGGACGACGGGGGGGGACCCACGTCCACTCATCCCCCAGCTTGACCTCGCCTTCTCCACCCGTCACACTTGACCCATGCCAGACGCGTCCCAAAAGCCGAACTTTTCCAGCGACAACTGGGCTCCCGCGCATCCCGAAGTCATGGATGCCGTAATCAGAGCCAACACAGCACCCGTACAGGCCTATGGAGGCGATCCGTACACGCTGGAAGCCGAGTCGCTCATCAAGGACCATTTCGGCTCGGCCGCCCAGCCGTTCTTCGTCTTCACAGGGACCGCGGCGAATGTACTTTCGCTCGAGAGCTGCGTCCGGTCGTATGAAGCAATCGTCTGCAGCGACACCGCGCACATTTACACGAGTGAGTGGGGCGCAGTCGAGCGGATGACTGGATCGCGGATCGTCGCGGTTCATGCGCCGGACGGAAAGCTCACTCCGGAATCCGTGCGCGCCGTGATGCCGGCACTCGATGGGCATGGACGCGCGCGGCCGGGTGTCGTGTCGCTCACGCAGGCTACGGAATACGGCACGATATACACTCCGGATGAAGTGCGCGCCATCACTGCGATCGCGCACGAACACGGGCTGTACGTTCACATGGACGGCGCTCGCATCGCCAACGCCGCGGCTTCGCTGGGCGGGACGCTGCGCGAGGTATCAACCGATTGCGGCGTGGACGTCCTGTCGTTCGGCGGCACAAAGGATGGCGCATTCTGCGCGGAAGCGATCGTCTTCATGAACGAACATCTCGCGCGTGATTTCGCGCTGCGAAGAAAGCAGGCCATGCAGCTGGCGTCCAAGCTTCGCTTTCTTTCGGTACAGTTCACGGCGCTTCTCAGCAACGATCTGTGGCTGCGCAACGCGCGGCACGCAAACGCGATGGCCGCCCGGCTCGGAAGCGGTCTGGCCGCAATTTCCGGTATCACGGTGACACAGAAGGTGCAGGCGAACGAAGTGTTCGTTCGCGTACCGCAGAGCGCGGTCAAGCCGATCAGCGAAGTCGCGTCCGTGCAACTCTGGAACGAGGAAACGTCAGAGCTTCGGCTCGTCTGCTCGTTCATGACGACCGAAGCGGAAGTGGATGATTTCGTTGCTCGTGCGACGGAGATAGCCCGGGCCTAGCTGCCTAGCTGCCTGGCTGCCTTGCTGGTGCTGTGGCACGGCGGTACAATTGCCGGCGCCACCCCAAGGAGCCCAAGTGATACGAGTACCCCTGTCTGTTTCCCGGCGACTGATGCGCGCCGGCATGGCGTTTTTCCCAGCCGCAACCCTGCTGGCGGGCCACGCCGAAGCGCAATCCTCCCAGCCGGTGGACAGCGCGTACTCAGCGCAGATCGTGGCCCTCACCCCCGTGGACCCGCGCTGGAAGTTCAGCACGGATCTGGTGGACCACCTCCCGTATTCGGCAACTGTCCCCACGCCGCTCAAGGTCCTGGGGTACGTACCGGGCACGCTCGGCCGGCTCTCGCGGACCGCGGATCTCAACAGATACTTCCGCGCACTGGCAGCAGCGTCGCCACGCGTGAAGGTATTCTCTGCCGGCACGAGCGATGAAGGTCGCGAAATGATCGTCGCGGCGATCGCCGATGAAGCGACGATCGCGAAGCTGGACGACTACCGCGCCATGATGTCGAGGCTCGCAGATCCGCGCGGACTCGCGCCTGCTGAGCGGACGCGGCTCGTGCATGAGGCCAAGCCGATCTACTGGCTCACCGGAACCATACACGCACCGGAGACCGGAAGCCCCGAGATGCTCATGGAGCTCGCGTACCGGCTGGCGGTGGATGAAGGCGATTACATCAAGGGTATACGCTCGAACGTCATCACGCTGATCACGCCGGCGACCGAAGTCGACGGGCGCGACCGCATCGTCGACACTTATGGCGAGTCGCAGCGACTGGGGCTCGGGCCGCAGGGCGTTCCGCTGCTGTACTGGGGCAAGTACACCGCCCACGACAACAACCGCGATGCGATCGTGCTGTCACAGAAGCTGACGCAGAACGTGATGGCCACGTTTCTCCACTGGAAGCCCACTGTGGTCCACGATCTTCATGAATCCGTTCCGTTCCTCTACACGAGTACCGGCACGGGACCGTACAACGACGAGTACGATCCGATTGTCATAGACGAATGGCATACGCTCGCCTATCAGGAAATCACCGAGCTCACGCGCCGTGGGCTGCCGGGAGTATGGACCCACGGCTTCTACGACGGCTGGGCTCCGAACTACACCGTGCTGTCGGTCGGAAATCTGCACAACTCGATCGGGCGCTTCTACGAGACGTACACGTCGTCAGGCGCCGGCTGCACAATCGTCAACCTTCCGACCGCAGACACCACGCGGCGCTGGGATCGCCCGAATCCACCGGTCAACGGCGTGAAGTGGTGCATTCGCTCCAACATCAATTACCAGCAGTCGGGCGCACTCGTCGCGCTGAGGTACGTCGCGGATAGCCGCGCTGTGTTCCTCGACAACTTCGTGACAAAGGCCGAGCGCATGATCGCCCGCGGTCGAAGAAGTGCGCCCTACGCCTTCATCATTCCGCGTGATCAGCGTCATTCGGCGGAGGCCGCCGCTCTCGTGAACCTGTTCCGGGCGCACGGTGCAGAGGTCCAGGAAGCGACCGCGAATTTCAGTGTGACGGCAGATTCAGTGGTGAAGCGTGACACATCGTCTCGCGACACGACCGCAAAGGGCAAGGCCCGCACGCACGCGGTTACGATACCCGTGCACACCGGTGACTGGATCGTGCGCATGGATCAGCCGTATGCTGCGCCTGTGCGCACACTGCTCGCGATTCAGAAGTACACCGCTGATGATCCACCGCCGTATGACGACACTGGCTGGACACTGGATCTCCTGCGCGGTGTGGAAACGATCAACGTCGCCGATTCGTCGGTGTTCGCGCAGCCGATGCGGAACCTCACTGCGAATGCGTCGATAGTGGGCAGCGCAACCGGGACCGGCTCATCGCTGATCGTACGGCACACGGGCGACTGGCGCTCTGCAATGCTGCCATGGAAGGTGGGCGGCGCGAGAGTGCTCGTGGCGGATTCCGCCTTCACTGCCGACGGCGTTAGCTACCCCGCCGGAACGTTCTTCGTGGAAGGCAACGACTCCAGGATACGCGACGGTCTGAGTGCACTTGGTGTCAACGCCGTCGCCACCAATGCGGTCCGTCCGGTGAAGCAGCACGCGATCAAGCTGCCGCGAATTGCGCTGATGCACACTTGGATAGAGACGCAGAACGAAGGCTGGGTGCGCTTCGCGTTCGAGCAGATGGGGTTGCCGTTCACGTACATCTCGACGCAGACGTCGAGCAAGCCGGGCGCACTGGACCGGTTCGACGTCATCGTCTTTCCGCATGCGAGTGGTCCGACGACCGCGCTGATCAATGGCCGACCGATGATCGGCCCGCCGATTCCATGGAAGACGACGGCGCTGACGCCGAACATCGGAAAGATCGACGCGACCGACGACATCCGCCCGGGGATGGGCCTGGATGGCGCGGCGGCGCTGCGCAGGTTCGTCGAGCGGGGCGGCCTTCTGATCACCGAAGGAAATTCGACGCGGGTCCCGATCGACCTGGGCTTTACGTCCAGTGCGTCGATCGTCGCGACGCCCAGGCTCAACGCGAAGGGCGGAATCTACCGCGCCAGCATCGCGGATCGCGCCAGCCCGATTGTGTACGGCTACGAAGCGGGGACGCTGCCTGTGTATTTCAATCAGGCACCGGTGCTCAACGTGACACGTCCTGATACGCTCGACCGGAACGAGGGAATAGATCCGGCGATAATTGCCGCGCGGGAGCATATGCGGGCACGGGCCGTCGTCTCGTTCGCCCGGAATGCGTCGGACCTCCTCCTCTCAGGCCTGCTCGCGAATGGCGAAGAGCTGGCCGGAAAGGCCGCCGTTGTGGACGCTCCACTTGGCGCCGGGCACGTGGTCATGTTCGGGATTCGTCCGCTCTGGCGGTGGGAGAGCCAGGGGACATTCGCGCTGCCACTGAACGCGATCGCCAACTGGAATCATCTCAATACGAGATGACGTCGTACGGGCGCGTATAATTTGAGGTATGACGCGTCCATACGTACTCGCCGAGACGACCTGGAAGACCGTCTCCTCCACGGACTACACCGTAGCGGTGCTGCCGTGGGGGGCGACGGAGGCACACAATTACCATCTGCCGTACGCCACCGATGTGATCGAGTGTGATGCGGTGGCGGCTGAATCTGCGCGCAGAGCCTGGGAAGCAGGCGCGCGGGTGATAGTGCTCCCAACGGTGCCTTTCGGCGTCAACACCGGTCAGCTGGACATCGAGCTGTGTCTCAACATGAATCCGAGCACGCAGGCCGCGCTGCTGCATGACCTCGTGAACGCGCTCGAAGGGCAGGGTATCCGGAAGCTCGTTCTGGTCAATGGACACGGTGGCAACGACTTCCGGCAGATGATCCGCGAGCTGCAGCCGAACACGAGTGTGTTTCTGTGTGCCCTGAACTGGTGGACCGTGCTGGATCCTGCACCGTTCTTCGACGAGCCTGGCGATCACGCGGGCGAACTGGAGACGAGCGTGATGCAGCACATCGCACCCGAGCTCGTGCTGCCTCTGCACGAAGCCGGTGATGGCAGTCAGAAGTACCCGAGCATCACGGGACTCAGGGAACGCTGGGTATGGGCGCCGCGGCCGTGGACTCAGGTATCGGCAGACACCGGCACAGGTAATCCGGCAATGGCGACGCCGGAGCGCGGTGAGAAGTTCTTCGAGGCTGTGTCCGAGCGCATCGCCGGATTTCTGGTCGAGCTGGCCGAAGCGGACCTCGACCGGCTATACGAATAGCCGCCGGACGCGGTTCACCGTTCGAAGTACATCCTTGCCGCGTGGACTATGACATCGGTGACGCCGTCGAGGCCGAGCGCATCGGTGTTGATGCAGAGGTGGTAGTTCTCCGCAGCTCGCCAGTCACGGCCCCAGTTTGCCTTGACCCACGCTGCGCGCTCCTGATTGACGTGCAGGACGCGTTTCTCCGCCTGGGCATGGTCCAGGGCGTCGCGATGCATGCAGGCGCGTGTGAGAGCCTCCAGAGGCGCGTAGCAGAGCACTCCGAAGACATCGGTTCGCGCGCCGAGCATCATCTGCGCTCCCCGTCCGACGATCACGACCGAAGCACTTTCAGCCGATTCCTCGATCACTGCGCGTGTGACGTCCAGCAGGCGCTGCTCGGTAGGCGGGAACTGGGCTGCGGCGAGCGGCGACATCATCTCCTGGGTGCTCATCGCCATCGCGGTGGCGACGCGCTCGCCGAGCGAGGGCCGCCGTTCCTCGCGGGCCGCTACCTCGGAAGCACTCATCCCGGTGCGTGCGGCCACCTCGTCAACGAAGGCGTTGTCGAGGACTGACCATCCCAATTCTGCCGCGACGCGTGCGGCGACGTGCGATCCACCAGAGCAGTACGTACGCGAAATCGTGATGATCGACACTGCAGCAACCTCGCTAGGCTGAAAGTCCGCCGAAGTAATCCTCGCCTGGCCGACGGCGTTTCTCGCTCACCGCACGTCCGTAACGCCCATCGTCCGAGCGCGAGATCCTGCGTCTCGCGACGAGCGCTTCCAGCAGGAGCTCGCACGCGGCGGCCATCAAAGGTACGTCGGATCTGGAAGCAAGGCCGGCCTCTTCGACCGTGTCAATCAGAGTCGGCACCGCTTCGAAGCCCTTCACGACAGCGGAAGCGGAGACATCGTCGGATACCTGCAGCGCGCCGCCAGCGTCGAACCACATCACGATCTCGTCAGTGTCCGCCATGCCAGCCCGCTCGCGGAACGTGGCGTCGGCCGCACGCCGGATGAGCTCCCGCGCGATCGCCGTTCCGCCCACGATCTCACCCTCGTATTCCAGCTCGATCTTCCCAGTGATCGCGGGCAGCGCCGAGTACACGTCCGCGATGCGCGGAACCACTTCATTCTCGCCTGTGGAGATCGAGCGCCTTTCGGCGTTCGAGATAACATTTTCGAGAACGCTTATCGGCATGCGCTGTGACACGCCGGACCTCCGGTCAATGCGCTTGTCGGTTCGCGCCTCGAAGGCGATGCGCTCGACCAGTTCCTGCATGAAGTCCGGGACGGTGACACTGAGGTTGCCGCGCTCCGTCCACGCCTCCTGACGCGTGATCTCCATGCCGATCTCCACCGTCTCGGGATAGTGCGTGACAATCTCGCTCCCGATCCGATCCTTGAGCGGCGTGATGATCTTGCCGCGGGCGGTGTAATCCTCAGGGTTCGCTGAAAAAACGAGAAGCAGATCGAGCGGCAGCCGAACCGGATATCCCTTTATCTGGACATCGCCCTCCTGCATGATGTTGAAGAGTCCCACCTGCACCTTGCCGGACAGGTCTGGCAGTTCATTCAGCGCAAAGATTCCGCGGTTTGCGCGCGGAAGCATGCCGTAATGGATGGTGAGCTCATCGGAGAGCAGATGTCCGCCGCGCGCCGCCTTGATGGGATCCACGTCACCGATGATGTCAGCGATGGTGACATCGGGAGTGGCCAGCTTTTCGACGTAGCGGCTGTCAGGCGTCGCCCATCCTATCGGGGCGTCGTCTCCGGCTTCTGCCAGAAGCTGCCGCGCGTATTTCGAGATCGGCCGGAACGGGTCGTCATTGACCTCGCTTCCCGCCACGATCGGAATTACATCGTCCATGAGCGTCGTTAGTGCTCTCAGAATTCGAGACTTCGCCTGTCCGCGGAGGCCGAGGAGAATGAAATTGTGCCTGCTGAGAACAGCGTTTGCTATTTGAGGCATCACGGTGTCCTCGTATCCGATGACGCCCGGAAAGAGGGGCTCTCCGGATGCCAGCCGATCCAGGAGATTCTGCCGCAGTTCGTCCTTCACCGTCCGGTTGATCCGGCCGGGCGAGGCGAACCGTGACTTTTTAAGAGCGCCAAATGTTTCCGGAAGCGATGCCACACTGATCTCGTTGGGTACGGATATCGGGGTCATGCGGTGCGATGGATGGCAGCCCTCGATATCCGGATAAGTATCTGCCAGTCGCTAAAGTCTCTCGTACCACGTAATTTAGCGGTGGGGTTGTGGTACTTGACACCGATTCTGGTAGGCATAGATTCGACCCCGCGCCACATCCGGGCATCGCGACTGCGTGCACGGACCCGGGCGATCACCCTCTGAACCTCCAAGGAGATTCTCGTATGAAGCGCCTGGCCCTCGTCGCCGTCGCCGTGCTCGCAGTTGCAGCCTGTGCAAAGAAGGATGAAGCCGCTACCGATACCACCATGCCGGCAGCAGCCGCAGCCACGACCGACACCGGCATGAAGATGACGGATACATCGAAGATGATGATGGACACCACCAAGAAGATGACGGACACGCTTTCGAAGATGTCCAAGGACACCATGATCAGCGCCAAGAAGACCACGACTGTTACCAAGAAGCCGTAGTTCCAGGCTTTGTCCTGCTGACGCAAAAGGCGCGATCAATCGATCGCGCCTTTTGCTTTTCCCGCAACTATTGCGGTGGAACCGCCGCCATCCCAGTGCACTTCGACGGTGTCACCATCCTCTATCTCGCGGCGCACCATTCCGATTCCTATCAGACCGTGCTGCTCGCTGCGCGCGGTGCTTCGGACATCACCAACTCCGCGATGCTCGCTGTCGTGCAGCACCGCACCACGCGGTGGCAGCTGATCTCCGGTGAATTCCAGTCGGCGCAGACTCTTGTTCACGTGACCGCGGAAATGGATGCGAGCCACGGTCTCCTGACCGATGTAGCATCCCTTGGTGTATGAAACCGCGTGCATGTCATCGAGATTCGCTTCCTGCGGAAGTGTCGAATCATCCATGTCGGTACCCCATGCGGGAATGCCACTCTCCACACGCATCGTGTCCAGCGCCGATCGGTCTCCTTCGCGCGCGCCGGCCGCATGCAGCGCGGAGCGAATAGCGGTCAGATGCTCGCGGGCGCCCGTAACGCCGAACACAGCCTCGCCGGCAGATCCGATCGCAGGCAGACTCATGATCAGCACGGAGGCGTCACCAATCACGGCGTTGGCGTGTGAGTAAGGTGCGAGTTCCGCGAGAGCTTCACGCGTCGCCGCACCCTGGGTCGCCACGCTGAGTATCGCAGCAGCGTCTTCCCCGATCAGGCTCAGCTCGAACGTAGCCGCGGAAACATCTCGGAGCGTCGCGAAACGTGGATTGATGAACTTGACGAGCATTGCGTGAAGTCCCGGCCCCGCCTCGGCCGATGCATGCAGCCGAAGCGTGTCGCCCGCCATGAGCACGATCACGTCGGCGACAATCTTGCCCTTGGCTGTGAGCACGGCCGCGTACTGGCCGTGACCCGGCCTGAGTGCGGCGACGTCATTGGTGACGAGGCCGTTCAGTGTAGCTACGGCATGCGCGCCGGAAACGTCGAAGCGCGAACGGTCCGAGCGATCAATCAGAAGCGTAGGACGCATCCAGTAAATCTATCGGATGCACGACGCGCGCTCGCATGTCGGCACGCAGAAGGCCGGCTCCTATCTGCATCATGCAGCCCGGATTGCCAGTGGCGACGAGGGTCGCGTGTGAAGCGCCGATGCGGTCCAGCTTCCGCTCGAGTACCGCGTTCGACGTCTCGGGTTCGATGAGATTGTAGATACCGGCGCTACCGCAGCACTGATCGGCCTCGTCCAGCGGCACCAGCTGAATTCCCGGCACAGCCTGGAGTACCTGTAGCGGCGCTGTCACGACGCGTTGCGCGTGCAGCAGGTGACACGGTGCATCGTACGCAACGGTGAACGGCACGGGCGCACCAGACCTCGGACCGGCCGCGGCGAGCAGCTCACTTACATCGCGCACACGCACCGCCATGTCCCTCGCGCGCGCGCTCCACTCTGCGTCGCCGGACAGCAGGTGATCGTACTCCTTCATCATTGCTCCACAACCGGCCGCGTTGGTGACTACGTACTCCGCACCGGAACGAGCGAACGACGCGATGTTCCGCCGCGCGAGCTTTCTCGCGCCCTCCAGGTCTCCGGCATGCGCGTGAAGCGCTCCGCAGCATACCTGCCCCGGAGCAGCGATCACGCTGTAATCGTTCTGCACGAGTACGCGCTCGGTCGCGCGGTTGGTATTGGTGAATAGTCCTTCCATCACGCAACCGAGCAGCAACGCAGCCGAGCCTCGCTCTCCGCTTCCCTCGGCGCGGTAACGTCCGCGTTCGAGTGGAAATTCCGTCGATGCCAGCATCGCCATCGAGAAGCCGAGCCTGCCGGGAAGATTCAGCAGCAGCGTCGGAATCGGAGTGGCAGCGAGCAGGCGCGCCATCGCCATCGCGAAGCGCATGAGCGGAGCGATGGAGAAGACGCGAAGCAACATACGGGCGAGGACCGTCGGGGCCTGGCCGCCACGCAGAGTCGCGCGTGTCGCTTCCAGAAGATGCCCGTACGGAACACCCGAGGGACAGGCAGTCTCGCACGCTCTGCATCCAAGACACCGGTCAATGTGCTCCCGAAGGCTCTCGTCACTCGCCGGAATCACTCCATCGGCCAGCGCACGCATGAGTACAATGCGACCGCGCGGAGAATCGTTCTCGTTCTCGAGTGCCAGGTAGGTCGGACACGCCTGGAGGCAGAAGCCGCAGTGCACACACGCATCCAGGCCGGCCTGTTCCCGTGACAGGGGCGTATCGGCAGGTCGCGGCCTCGGCCCGAGAGGAGTCTCGGCGGACATCAGCCCGCCACCCGCATGATGCCCGGATTGAGGATGCCAGACGGATCGAATCGTTGCATCAGCGCGGCGCTCAGCGCCGGTTCCGTGAGCTGCGGTTCGCAGAATCCGTGCGATGCCGGCAGGTCGCGCCGCATGTGCGCCATCGAGTCCTTCCGCATCGCGCGCGAGCGCACGCGCAGAGTGATCTCCGTGATGACGCCAAGTGTGCCCCAGGCACCGATCATCAGACGTGTGAGATCGAAGCCGGCGACATTCTTCACAACGCGGCCTCCTGCGTGCACTATGTCGCCTCTCCCCGTTACGACTGTGAGACCCAGAACCTGATCGCGCGGCGTACCGAATAGTGCGGCCGCGGGCCCGTACGAACAGGTTGCCGCGATCGCGCCAAGTGTCGCGTCGCCGTCCGACGCGGGATCGAGTGCCACCCACTGATCGTGCGTAGCGAGGGCGTCGTTGAGCTCGCGAAGCGTGGTGCCCGCGCGCGCCGTAACGGTCAGATCGCCCGGGACCCAGGAAACGATACCGCTGTCATCGTGCAGCGACAGACGGGCATCCGCAATTACCGGGTGACCGGCGTCCAGCCATGTGCCACGGCCAACTATTCGCAGGCGCGTGCCGCTGGCGCCGGCGTCACGCACGATCCCGGCGATTTCCGAATCACCCGGCATGCTGACCAGTGGCTCCAGGCGAGCGAAGAGATGGCGCCGCCAGCCACTCGCGACACGAATGCACGGGTACCACCTTCCCAGGATTGGCGCGACGGTCGGGATCGAAGGCACTCCGAAGATCGCACATCGCCGCCAGAGTCGGCTCGTCGAACAGGACTGGCATGTACGGCAGCTTGTCCAGGCCCACGCCATGCTCACCGGTGATGCTGCCGCCGGCCGCGACGCACACAAGCATCATCGCGCTCATCGCTTCGTGGACTCGGCGAGCCTGGTCAGCATCGCTCGCGTCGTAGGAGATGTTCGGATGGAGATTGCCGTCGCCGGCGTGAAAGACGTTGCACACGGTCACGCCGTGCTCGTCCGCGATCGCGTGGATCTGCGCGAGTACGCCCGTGAGGCGCGTACGCGGGATGACCGCGTCCTGCACCGCCAGGTTCGGCGCGAGTCTTCCCATTGCACCAAAGGCCTTCTTTCGTCCCTGCCACAGACGCGCTCGCTCGGCCTCGTTCTCGGCGACGCGAACCGCGCGCGCGCCGGATTGCGCGCAGAGATCGCGCACTATCGCCATCTCGGCATCGACGCTGTCGTTGCTGCCGTCCACTTCGACGAGCAGAATCGCGGCGGCATCCACCGGGTAGCCGGCAGCAAAGATGGATGCCTCCACGACCCTGATCGTTCCGCTGTCCATGAATTCCAGAGCCGCCGGAACGACGCCGGAAGCGATGATGGCAGACGTCGCGCTCGCCGCGTCCGCGACCGACATGAAGTCTGCGAGGGCTGTCCGAACGGCCGCAGGCTTCCGGGTAAGTCGCACGGTGATGTCGAGTGCCACGCCAAAGCAGCCTTCCGATCCCACGAACGCACCGAGAAGATCGTAGCCGTTCATCACTCCATCACGATCGCCAAGCTCGACGATCTCACCGTTCGGCAGAATGACTGTAGCCGCAAGGATGTGGTTGAGGGTCACGCCGTACTTGAGGCAATGTGGACCGCCGGAATTCTCGGCGATGTTTCCGCCGATCGTACACGCAGCCTCGCTGGAAGGGTCAGGAGCGTAAAAGGCACCGTGCGGCGCGAGGCGCTTGTTGAGCACGGCGTTCACGACGCCTGGCTCGACCGTGGCTCGCATCCGCGCGATGTCCATGTCCATGATCGACTTGAGTCGGTGCAGCCCAAGTAGAACGACGCCGTCAGCGAGCGCGCCGCCGGAAAGTCCCGTTCCGGCGCCGCGCGGCACGAACGGCGTGCGCGTTTCCGCCAGCAGGCGAACGATCGCGATGGTTTCGTCGCGCGATCCGGGGAACACCGCGACCGATGGGCGACGATGATACCCAGGCAATCCGTCCGACTCGTACGCGAGCAACTCGACGTCGCGCGACATTACGAACCGCTCACCTGCGATTTTGCGAAGCCCGTCGAGCAGTCCAGCCGCGAGCGCAGTCACGCTGTTGGTGCGTCTGTCGGGTGCGGGACCACGATCTTGAGTGCTCCCTTGTCTATCCTGTATTCCAGCCGCGAGCCAAGCTTCACGATCTCACCGTCGACCGCGACATGATGCGAGTGGTGCGTGGTTATCACGCAACTGTCCACCATGAAGCTGTCGAGTTCCGGAGTCGCGGCGACCTGTGTGAGGCCGCGCCGCGCAGCATCCAGAGCGACAGCGAGCAGGCGTGCGGCGCGACGCTCCTTCAGGACTATAACGTGAAGGCAATGGCGCCCACCCTTTACGCGGTTGCCAAGAACGGGCGACTTGGTCTCACGCTCGCCGACACCGATAAAAACGACAGGAGTGCTGTACTGCTTCCGCTCGCCGTCCACGTCCAGCTCGAGCGAAACCGGACGCAGCGAGAAGTAAAGTCGTATGGCCGCAACGAAACTCGCGACGCGATACCCCAGGTACTTCTCCATGCGATCGCGAAGGCGGACGTACGCTACGTACGCGCCAACTGAACTCGTATTGAGAAAAAGCCTGTCCTTCACGTACGCAACGTCTGCTTCCGCTTCCCTCCCATTCGCCGCGACCGACGCCGCTTCATCGAGATCCGTGGGAATGTCGTGATCACGCGCGAAATGATTGAGCGTGCCGCCCGGAAGCACCGCGAGTTGCGTTGACGTTCCGCACACGACGCGCGCCGCAGTGCCGACGCTTCCGTCGCCGCCGGCGATGAGAATGCGTTTCGGCTCTCCCTTCATCGCCTCGCGTATTGCGGCTTCGAGGCCATCCGGCGGCATCGCATGTACTTCGAAGCCGCCGACGTCTTCAAGCGCCTGCTTGCCGGCGGAGGCGGTGCCCGCTGCATCGTTGACGAAAGCTGGGATCACAGGTCTTAAAATAAAGCGAGGGCCCCGATGAGAGGCCCTCGCGGTTGATTGAACGAGTCGCTGCTCAGGCTGCGCCCCAGAATCCTGAAAGGGCGCCGCCGTCCGGCGATTGGCGCAACTTCTCGAATGCTCGCTCTCTAATCTGGCGGATTCGCTCGCGCGTGACGCCGAGCAATGAGCCGATCTTCTCGAGCGTCATCGCTTCCGAATCCTGGCCGAGTCCGTAGTAGAGGTAGAGAATCTTCCGCTCGCGTGGTGTGAGATACTTCTTGAATGCGCGGTCAATGGATTCGCGCATGAGCTTGAAGTCCGTGACTTCCTCGATCTCTCCGCCATCCACACCGGCGAATCGCTCGCCTAGCGTGGACGCTTCGCGATCGCTGCGATCGATGGGAGCGTCCAGCGAGATCTCGGTCGCTGACATCTGCCGGGAGGATCGAACCGTGTCAGGCGTCTCATCGAGGAGACGGCCAAGCTCGTTATCGGTGGGATCGCGCTTGAGCACCTGCGCCAGGACTGTCTCTGCGCGCGAAAGCTTGATGAGCTGCGAATTCTGGTTGAGCGGGATACGAACCGAGCGCGTCTGCTCTGCGAGTGCCTTGAGCACCGCCTGACGGACCCACCACACGGCGTAGGAGATGAACTTGACGCCCTGGTCCGGATCGAACTTGCGCACCGCCTTGAGCAGGCCTTCGTTGCCGATCGCCACCAGCTCGCTCAGGTCGAGGCCATGCCCCTGATACTTCTTCACATAGGAGATGACGAACCGAAGATTTGCAGTGACCAACCGCTCAGCCGCCATCTCGTCGCCGCCCTGGGCGCGACGCGCCAGCCGTCGCTCTTCCTCAACGTCGGTTATGAGAGGGAGCTTCTGTATGTCGTGCAGATACTGGTCGAAAGCTGTAGAGGGCGAAGAACGTGCAAAACCCTTTGGCCTGCTCTCGACCGCTGCCGGCATAGACACTCCAGTTATGGGCTGAAGCAGGCAGACTAATAGTCACATGTGTTTTGGTCAACACCCATATTTCGTGCCAAAAGAATGTGATGTGTCACGCCTGTGTCGCAAAGCTGTCACGAACCGAGGCCGGATCAGGGCGTTGGCGGATCCTTCTGGCGGGTGCGGCTCGTCGCCATCAGTATCCCCAGGCCAATCAGAACGATCACTCCGACGGCGATCCACATTATGGGCAGGTTCAGCAGGTAGGCCCCTATCGCGAGTCCGATGACCACGACGAAGAAGCCGATCAGATACGTCGAAAACGCTGACATTATTTCTCCGGTTTGACTACCAACATGGCGGTCCCGCGCTGGCGACCGAATCTCCGGGCATCAGCGCAAGATGGAGTCCAGATGTCCAGGGTATTCCCCTTGACCTTCCCACCAGTGTCATCGACCAGGAAGCGTCCCAGGTAGCGCTTGCCGAGGAAGAGTTCCACGTAGCGAGCGAGCGGGAAGATGCGTGGATCGGCGGCGACGATGCCTTCGCGGACATAGTGGTCGCGCCTGGTGGTTCCCTGCAGGCAGTACTGCGTGAGCGAAACGGGCAGCGCGATGCCGGCGGGCGCCCGCACGAACAGCTTGCGGATGCCGTTCAGTTTCGGTAGCTGCGGCACAACTCGTTCGGCTCGTACTATGAGCGGCGGCAGCATCGGATCGGCATAAACCACCACGGGCGAGTACTTGAAGGTCGCCTCGCGTGTATCAGGAAGGCGGGCGTAACCGCTCTTCACGAACGCTGCCGCTATGAGCAGTGCCAGAATCGCGCGTGCCACTTCCCAGCGCTTCACGCTGTCACCTCTTCGAGGATACCCCGTACAATGGCATCCGGCAGGAGGACCGTGTAGCCGAGTTCTGCGGCCGCCATCGTTCCGATCCGGCGCGGCACCGCATATTCGATAGAGCCGGCGCGACGTTTCTTGTCTCCCGACATGGCATCGAGGATAGCAGTTGCCGTTGGGCCGGTTGGGCGCGTGACCGGAAGGCCTGCGGAACGTAGCGACGCCAGAATTTCGGCGCTCGTCCCGGCCTGTGTGATTCCCGTGCGCTCTGCGGCGGTGGTCTCGAGCAGCATGCCCACGCCAACGGCTTCGCCGTGGCGCATCGTGTAGCCGCTCAGCGTTTCTATCGCGTGACCGATCGTGTGGCCGAAGTTCAAGGACTTTCGCGCTCCTCTTTCTTTCTCGTCGGCAGCAACGAACCCTGCCTTGAGCCGGACGCTCTTTTCGATGACGTAACCGAGAGCGGGAACGTCACGCCTGGAGGGCTCTGACGCAAGCATCCTGGGCATTTCCCGCACCATGTAGTCGAAGTACCCTGCGTCGGCTATCGCGCCATGCTTGATCGCCTCAGCCATTCCCGATCGAAGTTCCTCCAGAGGGAGCGTGGCGAGAATTTCGGGGTCGATCAGCACGGCGGCCGGCTGGTGGAACGCTCCGACCAGGTTCTTGCCGCTCAGCGTGTCCACCCCCGTCTTTCCCCCGATGGACGCATCGATCATTGCGAGCAGCGTGGTCGGAATATGGACGACAGGTACGCCCCGCATGAACGTCGCCGCCACGAAACCCGCCAGGTCGCAGACGACGCCGCCACCGAGAGCCACGATCGTACTATCTCGTCCCAGTCCTGCGGCAAGGAGCTCGTCGGTGACTGCCGCCCACGTCTCGCGGGTTTTGAAGCGCTCACCGGCAGGAATCGTACACAGAAGTGCGGAGGCTCCTTGCCGCTCGAGCTGCGCGACGAGGTAACCGGCATGGAGTGGCGCAACGTTGCTGTCCGAGATTACCGCGAAACGGTGCGAAGGGACGAGGCTGCCGATGACATCGCCCGCCGTAGCCAGCGATCCGGGCGCGATCCGGATCTCGTATCCGCCGCCGTCGATGACGGAAAGCGACGGCGCCTGAAGGGACACCGCGGGCTCCACGGAAACCGTATCTACCACGTCACCTCGCCGGCGCCGGCGCGACGGTTCGCCACGCGGGCAAGCGAGAACAGGAGGTCCGATAGCCGGTTGAGATAGACGATGGCGAGCGCAGGCAGCTCGACCGAATGCTGCAGGTGAACGACCTTCCGCTCCGCGCGTCGGCAAACGGTTCGCGCGACGTGCAGAGCGGCGGCCTTGGGAGTACCGCCGGGAATGATGAACGCGGTCAGCGGTTCCAGCTCGGAATCGCAGGCGTCGATCGCGCGCTCCAGCTCAGCGATCCGGGCGTCGTCTATGCGAGCTTTCTCGAGCTGTGCGTGCATCTTCTCGACATCCGGCGTCGCGAGCAGTGCGCCGATGGCGAACAGGTCGCGCTGGACTGATACAAGCACCTCGTCGACTCGTGGCATGGGAGCGGTCGCGCGCGCGGCGCCGAGGACCGCGTTCAATTCGTCAACATCGCCGTATGCGTCAACGCGCGCATCGTCCTTCGGAACCCTGCCACCGCCGAACAGACCGGTCGTGCCGGCGTCACCGGTCTTCGTGTAGATCTTCATCACCATATCACGGTAAATTTCGCCAGTATGGACCATGAGATCAAAGACGTAACCATATTGGGCGCCGGCCCAACCGGACTTTTTGGCCTGTTCTACTGCGGGATGCGCGGTGCAAGTGCGCAGGTCATGGATGCCCTTTCCCAGACGGGCGGGCAGCTCACGGCGCTCTATCCCGAGAAGTACATCTTTGACGTGGCGGGCTTTCCCAAGGTTCTCGCGAAGGATCTCGTACGGTCACTGGAGGAGCAGGCGGCTCAGTTCAATGAGCCCGTGCATCTGAACCAGCATGTGCTCGCGCTGGAAGAAGCGGACGGTCATTTCGTTCTCGTGACGAGCACGGATCGTTTTCCGACCCGCTCGATCGTTCTGGCCGCCGGGATCGGCGCCTTCTCCCCGCGCCGTCTGCCGCAGCCTGTCGCCGAGCCGTGGTACGGCAAGGGAATCCACGACCGCGTTCTGGATCCCGAACACTATCGCGGCAAGCGTGTCATCATCATTGGCGGCGGCGATTCGGCGTTCGACTGGGCTCAGCAGCTTCGCGGTACCGCGGCGACCATCGGACTCGTCCATCGCAGCGATCGCTTCCGTGCGCACGCGGCGACGGTCGCGGACGTGATGTCATCGGTGGAAACGGGGAGCACGAAGCTCTTCACGTTCCACGAGCTTCACGACATTCACTCGGACGGTGACTACTTCAATTCAGTCACGCTTCGGCAAGTGAAGACGAAGGAGCTGTCGACCGTGGAGTGCGACGTCATCCTCCCGATGCTCGGATTCGTGAGCGATCTTGGTGCGCTCACGGAATGGGGATTGAGGCTCGAGAACGATGAGATCGTCGTGAACAGCCAGATGGAGACCGGGCGCGCAGGCATATACTCGGCCGGCGACATCTGCACGTATCCAGGCAAGCTCAAGCTCATAGCCACGGGTTTTGCCGAGGCGGCGACGGCAGTGAACCAGGCAGTGCACTGGATCTATCCGGAGAAGAAAGTCGCTCCCGGTCATAGTTCGAACATGGCGGTGTTCGGCCAGAAGGACGACTGAACTGACGCACGGTACGGCATCGGTGCATGTATTCTGCGGGTAATCGAGTGCGGACGATTGACACCGCATGCGCGCCGGCATAGACTGCATTCCACAACTGATCTCGTGGTGATTTGCCGCCTATTGCCGCCACGTAAAATAAAGAGCTAAAACGCGAATGAGCCCGGGCGCAAGCAACATAGCCCGGGCTTTGTCGTTGTCGGGCCCCCGAGCGGAGTTCGGAGTGTTCCCGGCGTCGATCGTGCAGGCGGTGCTCCTCTTCCAACCGTCCAATGACCACGATCATTTCCGATGATACCCCAATTGCGATCTACCACGAGCATCCTGACTGGTTCCGTCCTCTGTTCAAGGAACTGGACCGGCGCGACGTTCCGTATGTGCGGCTCGATGCCGCAGCGCATTCGTTCGACCCCGCCGAGCGTGACGTGCCGTACTCGCTTGTGTTCAATCGTGCGAGCCCGTCTGCGTATCTCCGCGGGAACGCCCAGTCCACTTTCTACACACTTCACTGGCTCCGCCATCTCGAGCGGCTTCGCGTCCCGGTAGTCAACGGAAGCGAGTGCTATGGCTACGAGCTGTCCAAGGCTGCACAGCTCGACTTGCTGGATGAGCTTGGACTGCCGTATCCACGTTCGCGAGTGATCAACGACCCCAAGCTCGCGCTCGCGGCGGCGGATGCACTTCGATATCCCGTGCTGGTAAAGGCGAACATCGGTGGGAGTGGGGCCGGCATCGTGAAATACGACAGCCGGGACGCGCTCAAGCGTTCGGTCGAGGCGGGAGATGTTGACCTGGGTGTTGACGGAACCGCGCTCGTACAGGAAGCCGCTCCATTGCGCGGAGGCCACATCACGCGTGTCGAGACACTGAACGGACGGTACCTGTACGCCATCAGCGTATTCCCTGCAAGCGGCTCGTTCGATCTGTGTCCGGCAGACGCGTGCCAGACGACTTCCGGTGTCGAACTCGTACGCGGAGCCTGCGCCGTGGACGCGCCGCGCACGGGGCTACGCGTGGAACCGACGACACCGTCTGCGCAGATCATCGCAGAAGTGGAAGCGATCGCCCGCGCCTCGCGTCTCGATGTGGGGGGCGTGGAATATCTCGTGGACGACCGCGACGGGCAGCACTATTTCTACGACGTAAACGCTCTTTCCAACTTTGTAGCTGACGCAGACAGCGTGGTCGGGTTCGATCCGTTCGTGCGGCTGGTGGATTACCTGGTCGCACGCGCCGGACTCGTTCCGGCGGAGGTGGTCTGATGCGCTACGGATACTGGCTGCCGGTGTTCGGCGGATGGCTTCGCAACGTCCAGGATGAAGGGATGGAGGCGTCGTGGGACTACGTCGCACGACTGGCTCGTCGCAGCGAGGAAATCGGTTACGATCTCACACTTGTGGCCGAGCTGCTTCTCAACGACATCAAGGGAATCGGTGCGCCGTCGCTGGACGCGTGGAGCACGGCGGCGGCACTCGCCGCTGTCACTCGTACGCTCGAGATAATGGTTGCGGTACGGCCGTCATTCCATGCGCCTGCGCTCCTCGCGAAGCAGGCAGCCAACATCGACAACATTTCGGGTGGACGTTTGTCTCTGAACGTCGTATCCGCGTGGTGGAAGGACGAGGCGCGACGATACGGGATTGCGTTTGACGAGCATGACGACCGGTACGCGCGCACGAGCGAGTGGCTGGATGTTGTCGACGGGGCGTGGGATCAGGCTTCGCTCAACTACAGGGGTCGTTACTACACGACGGACGAACTCGTGCTCGCGCCGAAGCCCGTGCAGCGGGATACCCGCCGCCGCCCCACTATCTATGCCGGCGGGGAGTCGGACGCCGCAAAGTCCATGATCGCGCGCCAGTGTGATGCGTATGTCATGCACGGTGATCCTCCGGAAAGGATCGCGACGAAGATCGCGACGATGCGCGAGCTTCGGGCACGCGCTGGCGATGCGCTCGGCATTGAGCTGCCTCCATTGCAATTCGGAGTCGCAGCTTATGCGATCGTGCGCGACTCCGATCGCGAGGTGCGCGCGGAGATCGCCCGCATTACCGATGTGTCGCCCGGGTCGCCGGGATACGCCAACTACACCGATTGGATATCCCACTCCCAACTCGACCAGCAGGTGAGTCTCACGGATTACTCCGTATCGAACCGCGGCCTGAGGGCTGAACTCAGCTGGACACCGGAGCGGGTCGCCGAGCAGGTCGAGGCGTTCGGGGAAGCCGGTGTTGACCTGCTGCTGCTGCAATGCAGCCCTCAACTGGAAGAGATGGAGCGGTTTTCGGCGCAGGTGATGCCTCGCGTCGGGCCGCCTGAACGAACTCTCTCTACCGCCGCATGATGCAGTTGCGTGCGGGCGCCTGGCGAGTCCGCCAAGTGCCCGCACGTTCACACCAGGTTGACGCAGCGAATGGTCGCGCATCAGAGCGACACCCGCTTGTCAGCCTTCGCGTACGCCAGATCCGTGAGCAGGTTCACCAGCACGAAGATCACGCTCAGGAACAGCACGCTGCCTTGAATGGCTGGCAGGTCGCGACGCGAGATCGCGTTGACGACGTAGCGGCCAAGGCCGGGCCAGCTGAATATCGTTTCCGTGAGGATGCTGCCGGTAAGGTAGTAGCCGAAGTCGAGGCCAAGTACGGTGATGACCGGAATGAGCGCGTTGCGCAATCCGTGTCTGAGCACGACTACTCGTTCGCTCAGTCCCTTCGCTCGCGCCGTGCGAACGAAATCACTGTTCATGACATCGAGCATCGCCGAGCGTGTGATGCGTGCGAGAAACGCGATGGAGCGAGTGCCGAGCGCGAGTGCCGGAAGTACAAGGTGCCGTATCCCGCCATATCCAGACGGCGGAAGCCAGTGCAGCGTGACCGCGAACAGCAGGATCAGCAGCAGGCCGACCCAGTACACGGGAAACGAGATGCCGAGATACGCGCCGCCCAGTGCTATTCGGTCGAACCAGCCGCCGGGATTCTGCGCGCTGATCACGCCGATGAGGATGCCGGTGATGGATGCGAGCAGCATCGCCGTACCAGCGAGAAGCAGGGTTTTCGGAAAGCGTTCCAGCACGTCATTCAGGATCGGACGACGCGTGATGTACGACGTGCCCAGATCGCCGCGAATGACGCCGGCTGCATAGTGAGTGAACTGCGTCGACAGCGGCTGGTCCAGCTTCAGCTCCTTGCGAAGGCGCGCGACTGTCGCGGAATCGGCCCGCTCGCCGACCATTTCCTGCACAGGATCGCCGGGTGCGACGTACAGCAGCAGGAACGTGACCACGAGAACCCCGAACAGAGTCGGAATCGCGAGCACGAGTCGGCGAAGAACATACGCTGTCATTTTGTCACCACCGGACGAACGATGTGGGCCCGGGTCCAGCGTTCGCCGGTGAATATCGATGGCACGGTGAATCCCTTGAGCCAGGGCTGCACTGCGTAAAGCTCGGTGTAGAAGAACATGAAGAGCATGGGTGCCTGCTCGTGAGCCATCGCGTTTGCCTGGCGGTACAGCGCGATGCGCTTCGCGTCGTCCGGCTCGCGGCGCGCTGCGGAGACGACACTGTCGAAGGCAGAATCGCTGAAGAAGGAGACGTTTCCTCCGACGCCGCGGTTGGCGGTGTGAAGCAGGGGATACAGAAAGTTCTCTGCGTCGGGATAATCGGCGTACCAGTCCTTGAGCGCGATGTCGGTCTTGCCGTTGCGCGCGGCCTCGCGCATTGAAGATGCGTCGCGCTGCACGAGCTTAACGCGTATGCCGACCTTGCCTAGATACGCCTGGATCGTCTGCGCGATTCTGGGGAACTGTTCGCTCTGAGACGTCCACAGCTCGATGTCGATTCCGTTCGGGTATCCTGCCTGCCTGAGCAGCTCGCGAGCGCGAAGCGTATCGTATGGAAATGGCGTGAGCGTGGAATCGTAGCCGTCGAGCGAGGGCGGAATGACGCCCGCTGCAAGTGTCCCTCGTCCGCCCATGAGGCGGCGAAGGATCATTCTCCGGTCCACGGCCAGGTTGATCGCCTGGCGAACGCGGGCGTCACGCAGCGGTCCGCGCGTCATGTTGATAGCGCCGTAGATCAGTCGGAGCGACGGTGCAGACTGCAGTAGCCCTCGCGTCTCGTCATTCGATTCCCACGACGGCGACTCCTGCGCGGGCACCTGGAACACATCCACGTTGCCGGCCTCGAACTCTGCTTCGGCGGTACTCAGCTCGGGGATGATGCGCGCTTCCAGCGAGTCGGCAAGCGGCGCGCCATCATGATAATTCGCGTTTCGTGCGAAAAGGAGATAGTCGTCGTGATGCCAGCTCACGAATTTCCATGGTCCGGTTCCGATCGGATGCTCGCCGAAATTTTCGGGCGTGACTTTCGGGACCATGGCGGTAGCCGGCATCGCCAGCATCTTGGGAAAGATCGCGAACGGCTCGGTCAGGCTGATACGTACGGTCGTGTCATCCACGATCTCGAGGCCGGAGATGGATGAGGCGGTACCGGCCGCGAACTCCTTCGCTCCGCGAATCGGGTAAAGCGGCCATCCTCGGCCGCCCTTTGTTCGCGGATCGAGCACGCGCTCCCATGAGTGGCGTACGTCCGATGCGGTGAAGCTCGATCCATCGTGGAATTTCACGCCGCGCTTCAGATGGAAAGTGTAGGTGATTCCATCGCTCGCGAGGTCCCAGGAGGTGGCGAGATCGGGCATTACCTGAGCCTGCGGCGTGAAGCGCGTGAGCCCGTCGAACAGGTACGATACGGCGCGCCCTGTCGGTACGTCAGTCGAGAGAGCCGGGTCCAGGGACCGCGGATCGTAATTATCGCGGGAGTCAATCAGTGTGCGGCGCTGGGGTGTGCCTGAGCCCCCGCATGCGGACAAGGAAAGCAGGGCCGCCAGCATGGGCCCCAGCATGGGAGCCAGCAGGGGAGCCAGCAGGGCCGGAATACCGTATCGAGCGCGTCGGCGAGCGATCGCGTCGTAATCGCGATGCCCTCGTCCGAGGGCGGCTGTTGACATCATAGGGGGCGAGGCGAGAACTTACCGGGCTATCATTAGAGCGTCAATTGTGACCGCGGACATCATCAAGAGGATAATCACCGCGGCCACCATCATGGCCGCCTGTGGGACCATTCCCGCAATCGCCAGCGCACAGGATCTTGGTTGTGGGCCTGGTGACACGGAAGTGCGCGGTCTCGAATTCGCCGGGAATCATGCATTCACGGACGCCGAGCTGGGAAACGTCATCGTGACGACCCCCTCGGCATGGGCGCGCCGAATCCTCAACTTCCCGTTCTCGGCACGGCGTTGTCTGAACGAGCAGGAGTTCGCGAACGACCGCCTGCGGTTGATCCTCTTCTACAGGCGACGGGAATATTCGCGGGTAGCGGTCGATACGGCGCGTTCTGCGGCCGGGAACGGGGGCGCGGACGTGGAGTTTCGCATTCGCGAAGGCCCCGCAACTGTTCTCCGCGCGCTTGCCCTGCGTGGTCTCGACTCCATTCCGCGAGCCGCGGAGTTCACGAACGGGCTTCCGATAGCCGCCGGGCAGCGGTTCGACAGAACCAGGATAGACGCGGCGATCGATCTGGTTACGCGTCGTCTCCGCAATGCGGGATATCCCGCAGTAAGCGGGACGAGCACGTACGGAACCGCGGACAGCGGACTCGTTGCCTTCGACACGCTGACGATCGAGCCTCGCGCGCTCACGCGGATCGGTGAAGTCACGATTGCGGTGATACCCGCGCGCGGCAACAGACAACAGATATCCAACCGGACGGTGAACCGGATAGTCGGAATCGATTCCGGCACGCTGTTCAGGGAACAGGCGCTGATAGACGCCCAGCGCGCGCTGTATCAGACAGACGCGTACACTCACGTGTCCATCGGGCTCGACAGCGCCGCCGGCCGGCGCGTTGGCCGCGACTCCGTGGCACCGCTCGACATCTCCCTCGGCGAGAACACCATGCACGCCGCGAGACTTGGTGGAGGCTACGGAACGCTCGATTGCTTTCGCGCGACCGCGGAGCTGGATGACTACAACTTCCTCAATGGCGCGCGCCACTTAACGGTGCAGGGGAGAGTCTCCAAGATCGGAATCGGAAGCCCGCTGGGCGGCGCCGCGAACCTGTGCCCGCAGGCCAGGGCCGATCCGTACAGCAGCCAGCTCAACTACTACCTGGGCGCTACGCTGCGCCAGCCCGTGTTCTTCGGTCTGCATACGGTTCCAACACTCACTGCATACACATCGCGCGTGAGCGAGTACAAGGTGTATGTTCGCACGACTTCAATCGGTGGCGTCGCGACCGTTGCGTACCAGCGCTGGGCTCGCACACCGGTGACGTTCGGTTACACAATGGATTTCGGCCGAACGGAATCGCAGCCGGCGCTCTTCTGCGCGGTATTCAATCTCTGTACGGCCGAGGAACGCGATCGCGTACAGCGAAACCAGCGGCTTGGGGTGGTGAACGCGGTAGTCGTGCATGACGCGTCGAACGACCCGGTAGCTCCGACATCCGGAAGCGTTACGCGCTTCGAAGTCCGGCACGCCTCGCCGCTTGTGTTTTCCGACACCGGACTCCAGTTCAACACCGTACTCGGGGAAGTATCGAGATACGTATCGATCGGCGGCGGGAATGTACTCGCGATGCGGTTGCGCAGCGGCTTCGTGTTCGGGCGAAACTTCCAGACGAACACCGGGTTCATTCCTCCACAGGAACGGCTGTACGCGGGGGGCCCGAGCTCCGTGCGTGGATTTGCGCAGAACGAACTTGGCGCAGATACGTACATCGCGGCGTCGTATGATACGGTAACCGTGCTGGACAGCTCGGGCCACGGTAACACGTATTTTCGGTACACCGGAAAAGGCAAGCCACGCAGAGTCGTTCCGGTCGGTGGCAACTCGCTCCTGGTGGGGAATGTGGAGCTGCGACTGCGAAGTCCGGTGCTTCCTGACGTGTTGCAGTTCGGACTGTTCGTGGATGCCGGAGACGTATGGAACCGCGGCGGCTCGGGCACGCTAACCGGATATCAGATCAAGGTGACTCCCGGTATACAGATTGCCGCGCTCACACCGATCGGTCCGGTGCGTGTCGTCGTCGGTTACAATCCGTATCGTCAGACCGCGGGACCGCTGTACTACGAGAGCACGAGCGACAGCGGCGCGCTTCCGTGCGTTGCGCCAACCAACACACTGCGCGTCACCACTGATTCCACCACCAACCCCGGACACTCGACGCTCGTTCAGGTGCCCGGTACCTGCTCCGGATACCGTCCTCCCGCGAGCACTTCGTTCGGCAGCCGGTTGACGTTCGGTCTTGCGATCGGCCAGGCATTCTAGAGCGTGACGCTCCGCGGACGGATAGTCATAGGTACAGCGGCGGCGCTGCTGACTCTGTTCTCGCTCGTCGTGATAGCGGTGCTCGCGATCACGCGTACCGACCGCGGCCGGGAGGAAGTCCGGCGGCTCATCGTCGCCGGTCTCAAGCCGCGCGTTCACGGATCGCTTTATGTGGGACGAATCAGTGAGGGATTTCTCACCGGTGTCACGATCGATTCGCTCGCCATTCGAGATCCTGAGGATTCGCTCTTTCTCAGTACCGGACAGATTACGGCGCGCTATGATCTTCGAGATCTGCTCGCGCAGAGAATTCTGCTGCACGACGTGAAGGCGCAGCATCCGCTGGTTCATATTCGCCAGCATGAGAACGGGAAGTGGAACTTCCGCGATGTCTTTCCCGAGACGAAACCATCGCGCTTCCAGGCCAGTTCGCCGAGTCCGTTCATCGTCATTGATTCTGCGTCCATTCGCAACGCTACCTTCGTGCTCACCATCCCGTGGCATCCGGCGTCATGGCTCAAGGGCGCTGCACTGGACAGTGCCGTCCACTTCGAGCTGACCCGGAAGGATCACCACATACGGCGCACGCGAGAGGGATTTGCGCGCACGTGGCAGTGGACTGATGGAGACATCGACGTGAGCTTCGGTCGCGTCAGCAACCCGGATTCAGCCGGAATGCTGTTCCGCTTCGCGGGTCTCAAGGTTAACGAAGCAGATCCGCCGTTCCTCTTCACCAACACGCACGGTGTCGTTCGCCAGATGGGTGATTCGCTCTGGCTGGACATCCCGCACGTGGACCTGCCTGGATCAACCGGACGCGCTACAGGGAAAATTGTTTGGGGCGGAGACACCGCGATTCGCTACGATATTCATGTGCATGCCGATTCGATGTCTCTCGCTGACATCGACTGGGTCTATCCGACGCTGCCGCGCACCGGTGTGGGGACTACAGATCTCGCCATCAGGACCGAGCCCCGCAACCTGCATCTCACTGATTTTGCGCTCACCAATCTGGACGTCCGCTCGACTCGGTCGCATCTGCTTGGCAGGATGACGTTCGTCACCGGCGAGGACACACTGTCGGTAAAGGACGTCGCCCTGACGGCCTCGCCGGTCAATTTCGATCTGCTTCGGACGTTGAATGGCAAACCCTTCCCGTATGACTGGCAGGGTGACCTCACCGGCACAGTCCGAGCGTCCGGCGGGAATCTCGCGCGTTTCAAGGTCGAGGACGCGGAACTCAGGTTCGCGGACGCGCATGTGCCGGGCGCGATCACCGTCGCAAGCGGCAAGGGCGGCCTCAACATCTTCGCCCCTGCATTCACCGAATTTCACGGGTTCAGCGTGAACGTCGCGACGATGGATCTGCGAACGCTCCAGTATCTGAACAAGGAATTTCCGAGGCTGAACGGAACTGTGTCGGGAACGGCGGTGCTGGATTCGAGCTGGCTCGACGTGCGGTTCAGCAACGCGCAGATGGTTCATCGCGATGGTCCGGGTCCGGAATCGCACGTATCGGGAAACGGCCGCGTGACCTGGGGCGAGAAATATCTCACATACGATCTTGAACTTGTCGCGCAACCCCTGGCTTTGACCACGATCCGGAAATCGTATCCACATCTTCCCCTGCGCGAGTCGCTGAGCGGTCCCATTCGTGTACAGGGTCAGAGTCCGGATTTGCTGGTCACCACATCACTGTCGGGGACGGGCGGCACGCTGACCTTCGATGGACACGTCGACGCCGATCCGCCGACCTACGCGGCTCGAGGAGCCGGGACTGTCTCCAGTGCGAATTTACGCTCGCTGCTCGACAACCCTGCAATTCCCGCGACATCGTTGAACGGCGCGTACGCACTGGACGTTGGGGGAGACTCACTACCCGATTTCACCGGCACCGCTTCAGCGAATCTCGTTGAATCACGACTCGGAAACACCACGTTGCAGCCATCGCTGGCGCGGGTACATCTGGACAGCGGCTTCATCCATGTTGATACGCTCGTAGTCGTCACTCGCGGCGCCACTGCAGGGGCACGCGGGACACTCGCGACCGCGGCAAACCGCAGCGGATCGCTCGCTTTCAATGTGGACGTAGCATCGCTCGCCGAATTCGAGCGGCTGCTGGGTGATACTGGGCATTTGGCGACTGGTACTCCAACGTCGGGTCCGGTGTCGGTCAAGGGAACGCTCAGCGGACCGCCGGATGCGCTTCAGGCGCAGGGTACGGCATCCGCACGCGACGTCACAGCGGGAATCGCGCGTGTGCGCTCCGTGCATGCGAGCTTCGCCATGCGCGATCTGACCGGCAAGCCGGCTGGCGTTGTAGCCATAACCGCCGACTCACTGTCAGCCGGCCCGATTCCAATACAGCAGGCGACCGTTGGACTGCGCATCAGCAACGGCTCAAGCGCCGCCTTCCGGGCGGATATCATCGGCAGCGGCACAGCGCGCGCGTCAACGTCCGGCGAGCTGGACCGCAATGACAGCGGCACCGTGACTCTGCGCGTGGATTCCGCACGGGTGGATGTCGACTCTCTGAATTCCTACAGTCTGGAAGCTCCCGTGCATCTTGCGTCCAGCGCAGGGGGCTTCACCGTGGATTCGCTCAGGCTCTCGCAGGCCAGGGGAGGTTCCATTGTTGCGCGCGGAATTGCGGTATCCGGTGACTCGATCCGTGGAAACATTCGCACGGATGGGTTCAGCCTGGCGTTGCTGGAGTTGCTCGGGAGCGGCGTGGGAAGTGTGCACGGGGCGCTCACTGCGAACGTGAGCATGTCGGGGACCACGACTCACCCGCACTTCAACGGAAGCATTGTGGTGGACCGTGGATCCGCCAACGTCGTGCCGATCGGTGTGAGACTGGACCGGATAGATGCCGACATCGGTCTTAGCGATGACACCGTGATCGTGCGGAGACTCTCCGCGACGACGATGAAGGCGCGACGCGGCACTCTCGATGTAAGCGGGACCATCGCACTGTCGCAGTATGACAATCCCGTCTTCGCGCTCGTGGCGAGCGCCCACAATTTCCGGGCGGTGGACCGACGCGGGCTTGCAACGCTCGACGTGAGCACGACCGCGCCCATCTCCCTGAACGGGCCATATTCCGGCGCGCACGTCAGCGGAGCGGTGCGAGTGGATCGGGGCACCGTCTACATTCCCGAGCTCATCACGAAGCGACTCGTAGACCTGAACGACCCCGAGCTCGTTGACGTCGTCGATACCACCGTCGCGAGCAACCGCGCCATACTGCCCGCGGCACCCAGCGAATTCACGAAGAACCTGAGCCTGGACAACGTTTCAATCAACGTGGGCGACGACGTCTGGCTCCGCTCCGCGGAGGCCAACATCAAGCTGGGTGGATCGCTCAACGTGACGCTGGGCCGCAGTCCCGTCACGGGTGAGCGATCGCAGCTCGCGCTCGACGGACAGCTCAACGCCGTACGCGGAACGTACCGCCTCAACGTCGTTCCATTCGTCCAGCCGACGTTCGACGTGGAACAGGGGACGCTCCGGTTCTTCGGAACTCCGGATCTTGATCCCGCGCTCGACATCACCGCGATCAATACCGTCCGGCGGCCTGCGCAGAGTCTCAATGGCCAGGATATCCGCATTCGCGCGACTATCGGCGGTACACTGTCGGCGCCGTCGCTCCAGTTGTCGAGTGCCGACAACCTTCCGCTTTCGCAGTCGGATCTTCTGAGCTACCTGATCACCGGCGAGCCTGCTTTCGCGCTGGACTATACACAGGCACAATACCTCAACCAGCTCGCGAATGTCGCGGTCCGGTCGGCGGGCAACATTCTCAGCAGCGCGATTCCGCGGTCAGTGTTCGATGTAGTAGAGCTTCAGACGCCCGCACTGCTCACGCCCCAGACGGCTGGTTCGGCGGACAATTCCACGTTCTACAGCAACCTGCTGAGTACGCGCGCACTTGTCGGCAAGCAGTTGAGCAACAGTCTGTTCCTCAATTTCAGCACCGGGTTCTGCGCGGAGAATTTCCGGACCGCTTCTAGCTTTCAGCACAACCTCGGCCTCAAGCTGGAGTACCGCATCAACTCGAGCTATACGGCGCAGCTGGGCGTCGAGCCCGGAACAACGGACCTGCTGTGCTCACGTCCCGGATCCCTGCAGCTGATCCAGCAGACCCCATCGCAGATCGGAATAGACTTCCTCCGATCCTGGCGCTTCTGATGCGCCGGCCGCCAATGCGTCACGGGGGCGTGAATGTGCGGCGAGCGCTGCTTCTCGTGAATCCACATGCGCGTCGCGCGAAGTCCGCGCTCGAGTCGGCGATGAGCGAGTTCTCGCGCCTGGGTGTGGCGTGTGACGCCGTGGTGAGCCGAATGCGTGGGCACGCTGGAGAAGTCGCGGCTGCGAATTCCGCCGACTACGACGCGATCTTTGCACTGGGCGGTGACGGCACGGCAATCGAGGTGATGGACGCTCTGACTGCGGATTCTCCGCCGGTCGGCGTACTTCCCGGTGGCACCGGAAATCTTCTCGCGCGCGCTCTCGGCATCCCCCTGAGCGTCAGACGCGCGGTGCGCGCGCTGGTCGCCGGAGATGAGGCTCAAGTGGATCTCGGCAGGCTTGGCGACGGAAGGCGCTTCGTCATCGGCGCCGGGGTCGGAATAGACGCGTCCATGATCGCGAGCACGCCCACCGAGTGGAAGCGGCGTGCAGGTGTTTTGGCGTATGTAATGTCCGGAACACGACACGTGCTCAAACGGAGACGATTCACGGCCACGGTGACTGCGGACGGGGCAGTCATGACCCGGCAGGCGGGCGTGGTGCTCGTTGCGAACTTCGGCGTTCTTTTGAACGGGCTTATTTCGCTCGGAGATGGAATTCTCACCGATGACGGGTTGCTCGACGTGTGCATCTTCGATCCTGCATCGATCGGCGACGCTGTTCGCATCGCTTCGAAGCTGCTCTTGCGGGACTTCAGTGCGGATCCAGCGATGAGTTACATGCGGGGAAGCCGGATTTCCGTGGAAACCGACCGCCCCTATCGGTTCCAGGCAGACGGTGAACTTATCGGAACCACGCCGTTCGTCGCGGTAGTCGACCCCCTTGCGGGGCGGCTTCTGGTGCCACACTGTCAAATAAATCGTCAGTAGAAGAGGTCTCTGTCAGTGATCCATTGAAGGATGCCTCGCCAGCC
>JALYYT010000175.1 GCA_030946285.1 Gemmatimonadota bacterium | reverse complement strand
AGCCTGCACTCACCTGCTCGGCGCGCTGCGCGACATTACCGACCGCAGAGTCGCCGAGGAGAAGCTGCTGGCGAGCGAGACTCGCTACCGGCAGCTGTTCGAATCCAACGGTTCCATCCAGTTCCTTGTCGAAGTCGAGACGTCGAAGATCGTCGACGTCAACCCGGCCGCTGCGCGCTTCTATGGCTGGACACGCGAGCAGATGCGCCGGATGTACGTATCGGAGATAGCAGTACTCGGCGACATGACGTGGGCGGAATATGCGGAGAGCGTTGCGGCCGCGGAGGGCCAGGCGCGGGTCCGCAGGCACCGAATCGCATCGGGTGAGATAATGGCAGTGGAAGTTTTCGCCGGGGAGTTTCTGATGAACGGGACGCGGCACTTCCATTCGATCATCCACGACGTAAGTGACCGCGTGAAAGCGGAAGAGGAGCTGCGCAACTCCGAAGCGCGCTTTCGCTCTGCCCTGGACAACAGCCCGGATCTGTTTGCTGTGCTCGATACCGTTCGCGACGCCGACGGCGCGATCATCGATTTTCGCGTGGTGGAAGTGAATGCGCGAGCCGGCGCGATCCTTGGCGTCGATGTGCCACGTATGATCGGACACAGTTTCGACGACGTCCTTCCCTACGCGGCAAACGCGGCACTGCTCAAGAGCCTGGTCGCGGTCGCCGAAACAGGAAACGCCGAGGAGACCGAGCTCCAGCCACGAACGGGGCCGCTCGCCGACAAGTGGTTGTCGTGCCAGATCGTTCCGATCGGTCGTGGTGTTGCGCTCACCGCGCGTGATGTGACAGAGCGACGGCGCGCCGAGGATGAACTCCGAGCTTTGTCAATGGTGGACGATCTCACGGGGCTGTTCAACCGCCGCGGCTTCGAGGCGATCGGAGCGCAGCAGCTCAAGACAGCCGAGCATTCAGTCAAGGGATCGTACCTGTTCTACTTCGACATGAACGATTTCAAGGCGATCAACGATTCCTGGGGTCACGCCGCTGGCGACGAGGCGCTGATCAAGATGGCGGATGTCCTGCGACAGACATTTCGCGAATCCGATGTCATCGCGAGGCTTGGAGGCGATGAGTTCGTGGCCCTTGCACTGAATTGCGGAGACGTGGCTGCGGCGGTGATGACTCGACTGCACCGAGAGATCGCAGCAGAGAACATTCGTTGCGCGGATAGCGGCAAGGGTTATCAGCTTGCGACAGCGGTAGGCATGGCCCGGTTCAATCCGACGAATCCGCGTTCTCTCGCCGCACTGCTCGCCGCGGCGGACCGTGAGCTGTACCAGAACAAGAAGATCGGGGAGCTCGAGAGCGCGTGAGCTGAGGGTCATTGCCGTCATCGGGAGTCCGGATGGCGGCTGGAGCGCACAAAACTTTTTTAACTAGATCTGGGACTCACTCGTTCGCCGCCCCAACGCGCAACTACGCACGTATCGACAAGATCTCGCGGCGGCCATAGTGAATTATCTATAGCGGTGTCGTTGAGCCGAGTCGGTTGTAGAGGAGTATTCTGCCAAAGGTCGATAACCTCCGAAGCGCGGCCGCCCCATTCAGTATCTCGAAGCTCGTAACGGTTCCATCCATTGCCTGCAATCGAAGCGTCGAATCACTGACAGAGTAAGTTCCTGATCCGACCAACTCCTGGATTGCGCCGGAACCCGCCTCGCTGTTAGTGACGCTGTCGCGTCCGGACCACGTGCGATCAGCGTTAAGGGTGATCTTCGACGATACTAACACGATCCTCCCAAACGGTGATGCATCCAGCACGACGGGCCCAGGCAGCATGTACAAGGCCGCGAGTGTTGGTCCCGTCAGCTGGCTGCTTCTCCCGGGACAAGCCGAAGTCAGAACGGCAAGAGGCACCACGAGCAATCCAGTACGCCTGAGGAACCGCATACAACGTCGCCCATCTGAAACGCTGGGGCGAGCTCTATGCGTGTTGGTCTTGAACCACATGTTGCCCTCCGAAAGGAGATACTGCCACCAGACAGAAAAAGCTATTGACCGAACGGAACCGTCTCGGCACCAGGACCAAACGCACTTGTCCGTTCAATCTGGACGTACGTCCAAGGGCTGAAGACACCCGACCCTTACCCGTTACCGCCCCAGTTAATCCCAGCGATGCACGCCGGATTTCGTTGTTGATCGGCTTCGGTGGCTCCGCGCCCGTGTGGGTGGGCCGATGCCAGCGATATAGCACGTCTGCTTCATCAAGCACGCGATACACACT
>JALYYT010000162.1 GCA_030946285.1 Gemmatimonadota bacterium | reverse complement strand
GTTCGGGCTCGCCATCGCCTATCTGGGCATCAGCTTTCCCGTGTATTGGGTGGGACTGCTCCTCATTCTCCTCTTCGCCGTGACGCTCCATTGGCTGCCGCCATCGGGGTTCGGCGGCATTCGCTACCTCGCGCTTCCTGCGCTCGCACTCGGGATGCGCTCGATCGCGTTCCTTGCCCGCATGACGCGCTCGGCAATGCTCGATGCGCTCGGCGCGGATTACGTGCGCACGGCACGGGCGAAGGGACTCAGCGAATTCGTGGTGGTCGCACGCCATGCGCTCCGCAACGCGATGATCCCGATCATCACCGTGCTCGGCCTCGATTTCGGTGCGTATCTCACTGGCAGCATCCTCACGGAAACGATCTTCTCGTGGCCAGGGTTGGGCCGGTACGTCGTGAACGCCATCGCGCGCCGCGACCTGCCCGCCATTCAAGGCTCGGTCTTGTTCCTCAGCGCGGTCTTCGTGCTGGTGAACCTCATCACCGACATCGCCTACGCGAAGGCAGATCCTCGAGTGAGCTACAATTGAGCGACGGCGCTACGCTGGACGCCTATCAACGATCCGCTGCCCGCACGATCAACCGCGCGCTCGATGACGAACACCGGCTGCTCGACGCCGCCGCCGGCCTAGCCGAGGAGGCGGGGGAAGTGCTTGGCCATGTTCGGAAGCACGTAATCCAGCAACGCCCTCTCGACCGCGACGCGTTGGTGGGGGAGCTCGGCGACGTCCTGTGGTGCCTGGCCATCACCGCGACGTCCATCGGTGTATCACTGTCGGAGGTTGCGAGCATCAATGTGGAGAAGCTCCGCTTGCGCCACCCAGACGGTTACACATCACGGCTGTTTCCCCCGGCATGACCGCTTTACGGCGGCTACTGGTGCCTCTCCTCCATCGCGGATACACTCGTGTTCCGCTCCACTCGAGGTCAAGACTCATGAAGCTCATTCGATCCACGCTCGCGACCACGCTCATCCTCGTCGCAGCGGCTTGCTCTTCTTCTCCGTCGCCCAGCACTGGTGCAGAACCCGCTGCCGCTGATCGCGTCACGCGAAACGCCGACATCATCACGTCGGAAGAACTCGCCGACCCCGTGGTCGCGGCGCAGGACGCGCTCACGGCGATCCGCCAGTTGCGTCCCGCGTTCTTCCGTACGCGTGGACCGATGACGATGCGCACCGGTGGCGATCCGAACCAGCAGCCAGGGTCGGTGCAGATGTCGCAGGACTTCGGTCCCCTTCACCCGCTGAGTGAGCTTGCGGGGATCGGCGTTCGCACACTGGTGGAGGTCCGGTACCTCAACGCAAACGAAGCGCAGGCCCGGTTCGGCATCAATGCGAACGGCGGCCCGGTGATCGTAGTGCTTACGTCCAAGCAATAAGCGTTCGCTCGAGCCCACTGTCAGACAGTCCGACTGTCAGACTGTCTGACGGTACCTCAGTCATCCTTCTGGCCAAAAATGGCCATGTTGCTGGAATGCCCCGGGGCGACCTTCTTCTCGGGGTATATCCAGTGGACGGCCTGATTCACCGCCGTCGCCGCTTCGCCGAAACCACAGGCAATGAGCTTCAGCTTTCCGGGATAGGTCGTGACGTCGCCGGCCGCCCAGATTCCCGTGCGACCAGTCTCCATCAACTGGTTCACGACGATCTCGTCTTTCTGCAGGGTCATGCCCCTGTCGGCGAGCGGGCCGATGTCGCTCACGAATCCGAGCATCGGCAGCACGACGTCGGCTTCGATCTCGGTCGTCGTCTTGGCCTTGACGTCGCGCAACACGATGTGCGTGAAGCGCTCGCCGTCCTGCTTGCACAGCACGTCCCCGATCTCGTGGAACGTGAACAGCGAGGCGCGGCCCGCCTTTACGTCGGCATCGAATTGCGACACGGTGGCGCCGTGCGCGCGGAAGCGGTCGCTGCGATGGACGAGTGAGACGTGCGTGGCGACGCCGCCGAGCTGTGTTGCCCAGTCGAAGGCGGAATCTCCTCCCCCGATGATCACGACGCGTTGACCGGCGAACACC
>JALYYT010000156.1 GCA_030946285.1 Gemmatimonadota bacterium | reverse complement strand
AGTCCACACAACGTCGTAATTCTGCCACTCGCCCGGCGGACGCATGGCATTGACCAGCGGCGCGTACTGCTTGTACATGCTTGCCGCCTGCCCGTTAACATAAGTCGAATTCCGGTAGGAATCCACGATCTGCAATTCGTACCCACCGTCTCCCAGGGCCGCGAGAAAGACACCGCTGTTTCCCCGCTCCTGCCCGGCACCGGTGATGCTCACGGGCACTCGCCACTCGAGGTGCAGCTGGTAGTTCGTGAATTTCCGGCGGGTCTGTATGTCGCCAGCCGCCTTGTTCACCGTGGCCACTCCGCCAGCAACGGTCCACATGGCCGCAGAACTGTCCCGCGCGCTCTCCCACTGCGCGAGATTGCTGCCGTCGAACAGCACAATCGCGTCCGAGGGCGGATCCGCGTCCCTTCGGCCCGGCGTGACGACGGCTGGCACGGGCGACCAGACTTCCGTGTCCTCCGGTCGGGGTGAAGCAGGCGTCGTCTGTGCGAATATCGCGAACGCAGGCGTCACAATGAGCCCGGCCGCTATAATGTGCTTCCTCAGGGAAAGGCAACGATAGTACAAATTGTTCTCACTGCCGCGCCGGGCAGCCTCCCGTGGAAGTATGGACGCCATCATCCCTCCTGTCATCGATGCGCGTTCCCTCTCTGATGGAATTCACCGTCCGAAAATGGCGAGCAGATGCGCGTGGCTGATATAGCTTTGACTCTCATGGCTACCCAATATGCACACCCGAACAGTGCGTCGGGAATGACCTCCCGCCCCCCGAATCGCGAATCATCTCCGGAGACTCCGCTTAATCTCTCGTTCAGGGACACGTCACTCGGCGTCGCACTCATCGCAAGCTCGGACGCCGGCATTCGCGCCATCTCTCTCGGAGACGACCGCCAGACGTTACTCCGCGAATGGACGTCGCACGCGCCGGAAATCCCGTTTCGTACAGCAGAATCCGATGAATGGGCAGACTCGGTCGCGGCGTGGCTCGACGCACCCGACACGAAGCTCGCCGTACCGCTCGACATACATGGGACCGATTTTCAACGCGCAGTCTGGAATGCGCTGCGCGAAATACCACGCGGCGCTACGTCCACCTACGCGGCCATCGCGGAGCGAATCGGTCGGCCTCGAGCAATTCGCGCCGTGGCCAATGCATGCGCCATGAATTCGCTCGCAGTTGTAATCCCCTGCCACCGCGTGCTGCGCAGCGACGGCAACATTTCCGGTTACCGCTGGGGCGTGGATCTCAAGCGCAAGCTTCTCGCGCTGGAATCTTCCGCGCCTGTTTGAGCACCGTCAGGAACCACTCAGTTCCGACGTCCACTCGTGATGCGATCCACGGCCGACATCTCGTCCGCCGTGAGCGTCCACGACGCTGATGCAACGTTCTGCGTCACCTGCTCCGGCTTCGTCGCGCCAGCGATTACCGAGGCCACTACCGGACGGGCCAACAGCCACGAGAACGCGAGATCCAGAAGCGTGTGTTGACGTCCCTCGACAAACTGTCGGAGCTCCTCCACCACAGACAGACGCGCATCGCTCAATTGGCCTGAACGCGACGACTCCGCGAGCCTCGCTCCACTCGGCGCATCTTCTCCCCGCCTGTATTTCCCGGTCAACAACCCGCTCGCCAGCGGAAAGTAGGGCAGAAAGGTTGCCCCCACCCGCGCACATTCGGCGAGAACCTCTGCTTCCGGATCGCGGTGCAGCAGACTGTACTCGTTCTGCACGCTCACGAAGCGCGCGATCCGCTTGGCGGACGCCACCCCTTCCGCGTCTCGTATCATGTCAGCGGAGAAGTTCGAGCAACCGATCTCGCGAACCTTGCCCTCGCGAACCAGCTCGTTCATGGCTCCAAGCGTTTCTTCGATGGGCACGGATGGATCCGGCTGATGCAGCTGATAAAGATCGATGCGATCCGTTCCGAGCCGACGAAGACTATCCTCCGCGGCCTGCCTCACGTACTCGGGACGGCCCCCTTTTCGCTCGGCCTCCATGGCCATGCCGAACTTGGTCGCGATGAGAATTCCCTCGCGACGTGCGCCCAGCGCCTTGCCGAGGAATTCCTCGCTGCGACCCTTCCCGTAGATGTCCGCGGTGTCGAAGAAATTGATCCCCGAGTCCAGTGCCGCCCCCACGACTCGTGCGGTTTCGGCGGCGTCGAGTCGCGGTCCGAAGTTGTTGCAACCGAGCCCCACCACAGACACTTCCAGCGATCCGATGTGCCTTTTCTGCATGCTCATGTAATTCTCGTTTGGTTATGGCGCCCACGGTGGTTCCGGCCCGGTCCGTGCGAAACGGCGGTACGTACCTGCGCAAGCACCGTTCATCACAACTCGGTCAATGAAAACAAATACTGCGAAGAAATCCGATACCACTGAACTCGGCGCCAGAAACCCCCTCTCGGTCCCCAGTGACCTCGAGGCTCGCGGCC
>JALYYT010000054.1 GCA_030946285.1 Gemmatimonadota bacterium | reverse complement strand
ATGTCACAGAGATCGAGTGGGTTATTCATGCCCTGAAAGATAGCCCCGTACAGGCCACTCCCACTACGTGCGGGCGAAGCCCGGCACGGGCCACGGTCGGCGCCCGACTCGCTGCCTACCGACCGTCCAGCAACTCACCCCCGGACACGTGCCTCTCCGTTCCGATGTCGGTCATGTTTCCCGTCACCATCCCCTTCAGAACCTTGAACAGCACGACCGGCCTGGGTTCGTTCACCACCAGATACTCGGCCGAATCAGCGGAAACCAGAATGAGACCGATGCGTGGATCGTCCGGGCCACCGTCCCGCTTGCCGCCTTCGTCGCCGAACCACGCGCGCCAGGTCGGATCGTAAAGCTCCTTGATTCGTTTCCTGTCGCGACTCACTCGCGCGGCTCCCGACACCGACACCCACTCACGCGTACGGTCCCTGTAGTAGGACACGTTCACATGGGGATCGTTCGCGAGATCGTCCAGTTTGTGAGACTCAAGATCCGTCACGAAAACGAGGTCCGCGTCGGCGTGACGCTTCTGGTTCGCCATCGGCCTGCTGACCAGCGCGCCGTCACTGCGGCGCGTTGTAAACATGGCGATTTCGATCCCGTCTATCAGCTTGTACAGCTCGTCGATTTTTTCGGATGTTTTCGTCATGACCGCGAGTCTTGCACGGCTCGTGCCGCAAGACGCGGCCGATTCGCGGTGACAATTGCCGCTGGAGGCCTGGTCGCTCTGGCACTGATTCCCACCTCCCGCGCCTTCTCGCGGAACGTCGCACCGTGATCAAGCGCAAGACCATTCTCGTCCTGCCATTGATGCACCATTTCGTGCACGAGAGTGTGGAGCACATCACTCCATGGGTCCCGCTCCACGTGACGAAGCGATATCGCTATCTCGGCGGCATGCTTGGACCCCGCGACCATGTAATGCCCCAGACGATTCTTCATTCTCCGCGATATGCGAAGATTGATGCTGGCCAGCTCGCTGCCGAACAGGTCCGAGTTGTAATCCGCGTGCGCCTGCTGCAGGCGATTGATCAACACCACGTCGTCCGCGCGCTCGCGGCTCGTGCGCCGCTTCCTCGGTCGCGTTACGTATGGGCGTGGCGGCGACGGTCTCCCGATCTCGAGACGCGCATCTACTCGCACATCCGGCTCGAAAAGATCACACTGCATCCACAACTGTCGCAACCGCTCGAGTCCGAGCGCCCCTCTCAGCGATCGAAGCAGCGCCGTGGTCCCTCTATGAACTCCCCTTCTCCGTCCCATAGGAATGTTACAACCGTGATGCTTTGAGGTTCTATGTCAATGACGTTGTAGGACGATGGACGCCCGCCTCTGGAACGGTTTGATACCGTGCCGGCGGTTGACACCACCATTCCACGACGTGGATGCTCGATGAAATTCACTGCTTCCTGATGATCATGACCACACAGTACCAGCTCGACGCCCATCTCCGCGAACCTGTTGAGGATGCGCGACGTGTGCTTCAAGCCGAAGCGCTGTGAGAGCTCCCCGGCAACCGGGTTATGGTGCATCACCACTACCTTGGCGTCTCCCTTTGGCGCCTCCCCAAATCGCGTTCTCGCTCCGTCTATCTGCGCCGGCGTCAGGTCACCAATGATCGAAATGTCGCGCGGATTCAGCGTGAGTGTGCGTGCAGTGACTCCGTGCGCAGTGTTCAACCCTACCAGGTACGCACCGTCAATTGCAACTGTCGGCTCTAGATCTTCGGCGATGTACTCACGGTAGTTCTGGTACACCCTGGCCTCGTCGCCTATTCCAACCGGCGCGAACCACCACGCCACATCGTGATTGCCCGGAACGGTGATCACCGGACAGAACTTGCGGGCGTCACGAAGAAAAACGGCAGCACGCTGGAATTCACCGGCGCGGGCACGCTGCGAGAAATCGCCTGAAGCCGCAACCACGTCGAAGGAATCGACGGCGATCGCACGTTCTATCGCATCTATCTGTTCCAGTACCGCTGGCCTGCCGAAATGCAGATCCGAGACGTGGAGAATTCTCGTCATCGCCGCTCGTCGCCCCTGCTAGTTCGCCGGTGCGGCAATCAGATCCGCGAGCCGCGACGCGATGTCCGCCGCAATCGCTCGCGAGAACTTCGTCATCGAGGCTCCGGCAAGATCACCCGACCACTGTACCTGCGAACGCCGAACGTCAATCACTACCAGATGCAGCATAGCGTGACCGGAACCGTTCGATCCCGTGATTCGCATTTCCACAGGAAACAGCGCATATCTAGCGTCCGTAAGGGCGAGCAGCGCACGGAGTTGCGACGCCAGTGGTTCGCGTAGCTGCCATTCCGCAGCCTTCTGCCCGGATCTTATTTCACCTGCGGCAAGCGCCTGGGGATCCGGAGCATAACCCTCGTTCCTCGCCACGGCACGCTCCAGATCCGGAGCCATCATCCAGTGCGACTTCAGCCCGCGCTGCGACAGCGCGAACGCGATCTCGTCGTCGAGAGTCGTGAGAAAACTGCGCGTCGACGGCGCCCCCCGCGACCAGCCGAGCGAATCGGCGAACGTCAGATACTGCACCGGAAGCACAACCATCTGCTCGCCAGCGAGCCGCTCCAGTGGACGCTGGGCATGCGCGACGCTGGCGCCGCAAGCACCGGCGACCAGCAGCGTCAGAGTGGTGACACGAGCGAGCTTCATTGCAGAAAAGTTAACCTGTGGCCAATTTCACCGCCGGACACTACCCTCACTCCGACGACCGATGCGACGCTTCGCTTCCATCATACTGTGGTCACTGATTGCCGGCGCCGGAGCTGTCGCCTTCGCCAGACTGGCTACCGTTCACGGCGAAACCATCAATGCTGCGTGGCTCCTCACCGCAGCCCTTGCAACCTACTTCGTCGGCTATCGCTTCTACAGCCGGTTCATTGCGGCGCGAATCTTCGCGCTCGACGATTCTCGACCTACCCCGGCCCACCGCCTCGCTGACGGACACGATTACGTACCGACCAATCGCTGGGTCGCCTTCGGTCACCACTTCGCGGCCATAGCAGGACCAGGTCCACTCGTCGGCCCTACCCTCGCCGCACAATTCGGCTACCTGCCCAGCACGCTGTGGATAATCATCGGCGTAGTACTCGGCGGTGCAGTGCAGGACTTCGTCATACTCTGCGCGTCAATGCGGCGCGACGGCAAGTCGCTGGGCCAGATGGCCGCGGAAGAGATCGGACCGATCGCGGGGAACGTCGCTCTCGTCGCCATCCTGGGCATCATGGTCGTGCTCATCTCCGGACTGGCGCTCGTTGTCGTCAACGCGATGAAATCCAGCCCATGGGCCGTGGTGACGATCGGTTTGACCATTCCAATCGCGATCGTCATGGGCCTGTACCTGCGATTCGTGCGGCCCGACCACGTGCTAGAAACCACGGCGATCGGTGTTACACTCCTGATTTTCGCCTTGTTCGCCGGTAGATGGGTCGCCGAATCCGGCACATTTGCACCGTTGTTCACGCTGAGCGCAACGACTCTGGCACTCTGCATCATGGGATACGGTTTCCTCGCCTCCGTTACACCCGTCTGGCTGCTGCTCGCGCCACGCGACTACCTGTCCGCCTTCGTCAAGATAGGGGTCGTGCTCGCGCTCGCCGCCGGTATCGGCATCACGCTGCCGCCGATGCACATGCCCGCCGTGACGCGATTTGTCGACGGAACCGGACCGATCTTCGCCGGCAAGGTCTTCCCCTTTGTGTTCATTACCGTTGCGTGCGGTGCCGTTTCCGGCTTCCACGCGCTCGTCGCGTCCGGCACTACACCCAAGATGATCGACCGGGAGTCCGACGCGCGACTCATCGGCTACGGCGCCATGCTGACCGAGTCGCTGGTCGCAATGATGGCACTCATTGCTGCGTGTCTGCTCACTCCCGGCGTTTACTTCGCCATCAATGCTCCCGCAAGCGCCATCGGCACGACCGCGGAATCCGCCGCGCGAGCGGTGCAGCAATGGGGCTTCACTCTGTCTCCATCGGAAATGACCGTGCTCGCGCACCAGGTCGGTGAGGCATCGCTCCTTTCGCGAACCGGCGGTGCGCCAAGTCTGGCTGTCGGAATGGCGAGCATCTTCTCCAACGTGCTCGGCGGCAGGACTGCGATGGCACTCTGGTATCATTTCGCGATCATGTTCGAGGCGCTGTTCATACTCAGCACTCTGGATG
>JALYYT010000049.1 GCA_030946285.1 Gemmatimonadota bacterium | reverse complement strand
ATCGCGACCTGCCTCTCGAAAAACCGCGTACCTGGTGCCACGTTTCCCTGATGAAGAATTTCCGCACTGCCGCGTTCGGTCCCGCGCTTCTTGCCACGCTGCTGACATCTGTCGCATTCTCTGCACGCCTGGCTGCCCAGATGTCACGCGCCAACGTGGATACATCCGTCGCCATGCTACTTGTTCCCGACCGCGTCTTCGACGCGCCCGCCGGCGTCGAGCGGGCCGGATGGGTCGTCCTGGTACGCGGCGACAGGATCGCTGCCGCCGGCCCACGTTCCGGCGTCGTTGTTCCTGCGGGTACGCGCGAGATGATGCTTCCGGGAACCACGCTCATTCCCGGCCTGATCGAAGCGCACTCGCACATGATGCTGCATCCGTACAACGAAACGTCATGGAACGATCAGGTACTCAAGGAACCGCTTGCGCTCCGTGTCGCGCGTGCAACCGTCAGCGCCCGCAACACGCTGCTCGCGGGCTTCACGCTGGTGCGCGATCTGGGAACGGAAGGTGCCGGCGACGCGGACGTCGGATTGAAGCAGGCGATTGACCGCGGCATCGTTCCGGGCCCCCGAATGCTCGTGGTTACTCGCGCGATCGTTGCCACCGGCAGCTACGGTCCCAAGGGATTCGACCCGAGATGGGACGTGCCGCAGGGAGCGCAGGAAGCGAGCGGAATCGATGGCGTGATGACGGCCACGCGTGACCAGATCAAGGCCGGCGCGGACTGGATCAAGGTGTACGCGGATTATCGCTGGGGGCCGCACGGCGAGGCGATGCCGACCTTTACCGAGGGTGAACTCAAGGCCATCGTCGATGTCGCACATTCGAGCGGTAGGATGGTGACCGTTCATTCCACGACTCCGGAGGGAATGCGTCGCTCGGTGCTCGCCGGCGTCAACACTATCGAACACGGTGATGACGGAACGCCGGAAGTCTTCCGCCTCATGGCGCAGCACGGCGTCGCTCTGTGTCCGACACTAGCCGCGGGCGACGCTATCGCGCAGTACGGAGGCTGGCGAAGGGGCGTGGATCCCGAGCCAGCGCACATCACGGCGAAGCGCGCAAGTTTTCGGGCCGCGCTGGCCGCGGGCGTCACCATCATCAACGGAAGCGATGTCGGCGTCTTCACGCACGGCGACAACGCTCGCGAGATCGAGATGCTGGTGGAATACGGCATGACTCCCGTCCAGGCGATGCAGTCTGCTACTTCCACGGCCGCGCGCGTGCTGCAGCTGGATGACCGCCTCGGCAGCATCAGACCCGGGCTCTACGCCGATCTGGTCGCGGTAACCGGAGATCCCCTGCTGGACATACGTGCGATCCGCCAGGTGAGGCTGGTAATGAAGGGCGGTACGATCGTGCGGCAGTAGCGCTCGCTGGCTACTTGTATCCGGCGGCTTGCATCGTGAAGAGCTCATTGTAGAGGCCGGCGTTCGCGAGCAGTTGTTCGTGCGTCCCTTCTTCCTCCAGGGCACCATTGCGGAGCACCACTATCCGGTCAGCCATCCGAACAGTGGAAAACCGGTGTGAGATGAGAACCGCCATCCGGCCGGCTACGAGTTCCGAAAATCTGAGGAACACTTCGTACTCGGCCCGCGCGTCGAGGGCCGCTGTGGGCTCGTCCAGTATCAGCACCTGTGCAGACCGCAGATAGGCACGGGCGAGGGCCACCTTCTGCCACTCTCCGCCCGACAGATCAACACCATTCTCGAATCTCCGGCCAAGCATCTGGCGGTAGCCCTCCTTGAACCTCGGGAGCAGCGAGGCGGCCAGCGACTGTTCCGCCGCTGTCTCGATCATCCGGGAAACTGGTTGCTCCGTGCCCTCGAGCGCCTGCTCGACCGCGTTGATTTCGCCAACGCCGATGTTCTCGTCGAAGCGCATGTCGTAGCGGACGAAATCCTGGAAGATCACTCCGATGGTCGCGCGCACAGATGCGAGGTCGTAATCGCGCAGATCGCGTCCGTCCAGCAATATCCGTCCCTCGCTCGGATCGTACAGGCGCGCTAGCAGCTTGGTGACAGTCGTCTTGCCAGCACCGTTTTCGCCGACGAGCGCGATGCGCTCGCCCGGCTTGAGCGCGAAGCTCAATCCTCGCACGGCCCAGCGCTCCTCGCTTCCCGGATACTGGAACCCGACATCCTCGAAGACGAAACCTTCACGAATCGGATCGGGAACTGGCGGTGCATCGCCGACGCTCGCGATGGTGGGCTTCATGTCGAAGAATTCGAACAGGTCGCGTAGATAGAGAGCCTGCTCGTACACTCCGCTGGCCGACATGAGGATTGTCTGAATCACGTCACGTCCGCGCTCGAAGGACGCCGCGAGGAATGTCAGCGTTCCAACGCTGATATTGCCGCGCACAGCGCTCAACACGATGATGACGTACGCGGCGTAGTAGCCGAGGGTGCCCAGGAAGGAGAGCAGGGTGCTCACCACCGCCCGACGAACTGAAAGTTGCTTGTTCTCGTCGTAGAAGCGCTGCGATAGCTCGTCGTACTTGCGCGTCAGCCAGCCGGAGAGCCCGAACATGTGGACTTCCTTGGCCGTCTCGTCACTCGCTCCGACGTATCGGATGTAGTCCAGTTGCCTTCGCTCGGGCGTCCAACGGTACAGCAGCGAATAGCCGAGTGATGCGTAATGCGTCTCCCCCAGAAAGCTCGGCACTATGGCGACAACCAGGAGCAGCAGCAGCCACGGGCTGTAAAGCACCAGGGCGCCGGCCAGCGTGAGCAGTGTAAGAAAGGATTGCGCGATACCGAGCAACTGCGTTAGCAGCGCAATGCGCCCGACCGTCTGGCGCCGCGCCCGTTCCAGATGATCGTAGAAGTCCGGGTTCTCGAATTGCGCGAGATCGAGCGTTGCGGCGTGCTCCATCAGCCGCACACTCATGCGATTCGAGAAGAGGTCGCTGAGCAGGCTTTCGACGAGTGCCGAAGCACGTGCCATGATCTCGCCAGACGCGACGATGACGAGCTCGAGCACGATGTAGCGCATTAACAGCGTGGTAGAGCCGTTGCCCGCGCGGGCCGCGATTACGCCGTCGATGATGAGCTTTCCGATCCAGAACGTGGCGACTGGAATGAACGCGCGGACGATTCGCAGGAGTACCATCGCGAGCGAATATCCGCGGTGCGTTTCCCACACCATCTTCACGAGCGACGGGACCAGCTTGAGCGCGGCCCGTCGTTCCGCCCACGACGCGTTCTCGGCGTCGGCTGCGTCGCGTGCCCGGGTGCGACCGCGCGCTCCCCGAGTGAGCGCCATTATCCGAGGAGCGGATCGCGTCCGCGCGTCACGGTGGCTGCGCGGGGCTCAAGGTCGCCGCTCGATCTCTCCATTCCGAAAGGTAAGGCGGCGCGCTGCCGGGCCAAGCCGATTGGTCGACCCGGTGGTTCTCGCAGAAAACCGGTCGCGCCGGCCCTGTGCGGACTGCCGGCAGGCGAAAGGCCCGCCGGCCTCCCTCATCCGATAAATTGTCCGCATGACGGCTGCAATCGAAACCATGGGACTTCGCAAGGTTTACCCTGGCGCCGGAAGCGCTGGTATTTCTTCGGCAGGCGGCTGGGCTCCGCCCAGCGCACCCGCGTCAGGGAACGGAGACACGGTCGCAATGGAAGGACTCGACCTGGTCGTCAACGAGGGAGAATTCTTCGGGCTCATTGGCCCGAACGGTGCGGGCAAGACAACGACGATCGGAATGCTTACCACACGCGTCATTCCGACCGGAGGGGTTGCGTACGTCGCCGGCGCTGACGTGGTGCGTCAGAGCGTGACTGTGCGCCAGCGCATCGGAGTGGTCCCGCAACGCCCCAATCCAGACAGGGCACTGGACGCTTGGGAGAATCTCATTTTTCATGCTGCCTACTTCGGGGTGCCGCGCAAGGAGGCTGCGTGTCGCGCGACGGTCCTGATGGAGCGGCTCGAGATCGCGGACAAGGCGCGCCTGAAGGTTGACCAGCTGAGCGGCGGACAACAGCAGCGTCTCATGATCGCGCGCGCTCTCATCCATGAGCCAACCATACTGTTCCTTGACGAACCAACCGTGGGACTCGATCCCAACGCGCGGAACTCCCTCTGGGACATCCTTCGCGACTTGCACGCACAGGGCCGAACCATCGTCATGACGACGCACTACATGCCTGAAGCGGACGAACTCAGCGACCGGATCGCGCTGATAGACAGGGGTCGCCTGCTCGCGCTCGATACGCCAGCGAATCTCAAGGCGCAGACGCCCGATGGATCGCTGGAAACTTTCTTCATCTCGCGGTCGGGAAGGAGATCGGACGCGTGACCGACGCCCTCGCATCGGGTCCGGTTGCACGACTCGCGACGATCGCCGAGCCGCATCCTCCCGTTTCCGCGGCGCGCGTGTTCGTCGCGCTCCTGAGCCGCGATCTTCGCGTCGCGCGCCGCGAGCTTCCGTTCTTTCTCATCCGCACGATCATGCAGCCGGTACTGTTTGTGATCGTGTTCGGCTATCTGCTGCCGAAGATGGGTTTCACGCAGGGCAACTACCGTGCTGCGCTGCTCCCCGGTATTCTCGCTCTCAGTCTGATGCTGTCGTCGGCTCAATCCGTAACCCTTCCAATGGTGACTGAATTCGGATGGACGAAGGAGATCGAGGACCGGCTGCTCGCTCCCATCAGCATTGACCTGGTTGCGATCGAGAAGATCGTCAACGCAATGATCCAGGGCATCATCGCCGCGCTGGTGGTCCTTCCGATCGCACGTCTGGTCATGGGACCGGTCGCCGGATTCACGTTCTCGCACGTTCCCGAACTTCTGCTCGTCGTCATACTCTCCGCCGCGACGGCGTCCGCATTCGGCCTGCTTCTCGGCGTACTGATCAGCCCGCAGCAGATCGGCTTCATGTTCAGTCTCATCATCACGCCGATGATCTTCTTCGGCTGTGCATACTATCCGTGGCGCGGGCTGGATGTGGTTCCGTGGCTCAAGTACGCCGTCCTCGTCAACCCGCTCGTGTACATATCCGAAGGCCTGCGAGCGGCGCTCACTCCGGGAATGCCGCACATGCCTTTCCTCGCGATCGTGACGGCTCTCGTCGTCCTCACGGCAGTGTTCACGAAGCTGGCCCTCGTACGTTTCCGGATTCGTGCACTTGGATGACGTGATCCCGCTATCCGAGCCATTCGATCGTTTCGAGGCGGTCTTCGCGCGCGCGAAGGCGGAACTTCCAACGGAATGGTTTCCCGATCCAAACGCGATGTCCATCGCGACAGTGGATTCGCGCGGCAGGCCGTCGAACCGCATCGTGTTGCTCAAGGCGCTTGACGAGCGCGGTTTCGTTTTCTACACGAACTACGAGGGCCGCAAGGGCAGCGAGCTGCTGGCGAATCCGTGGTGCGCGCTATGCTTTCACTGGCCCCCACTCGAGTTACAGATTCGCATCGAGGGGAGTGCGCAGCCCGTTACGGCTGCGGAAGCCGATGAGTACTTCGCGTCGCGTGCGCGCGCCAGCCAGCTCGGAGCGTGGGCCTCGGACCAGAGCCGGCCAGTACAGCACCCCGGCGACCTCGAGCGGCGACTGCAGGAAGTGACGCATCGTTTCGAGGGTAAGACCGTACCGCGGCCGCCGAACTGGTCCGGCTTTCGCGTCGTTCCGGAGCGAATGGAGTTCTGGCGGAATCGCCGGAGCAGGTTGCACGATCGTGACGTTTACCTGCGGGACGGCGCCGGTTGGCGCATCGAGACCTTGTACCCATGATCGGAATTTCAGCATGACGATGATTTCTTCCGCGGAACCCTTCGCACAGACAGGATCCACGCCGTGGACGATCGATGAATCCCGCGCGCTCTACAACATCGAGGGCTGGGGCAACGGCTACTTCGACGTGAACGAGAAGGGTCACGTCGTCGTCCGTCCGGACGGCGACGATGTGAGTCGCGAGCTCGATCTCTTCGAGCTCGCAATGGATCTTGAAGCGCAGGGAGTCGGCATGCCGCTGCTCATCCGCTTCTCCGACATTCTTCGCTCACGCATCTCGAACCTGCACGAGCGTTTCGTCGCGGCCATGCGAGAGTTCGAGTACACAGGTGGCTACACGACGATCTATCCGATCAAGGTGAACCAGCAGCGTCACGTGGTCGAGGAAATCGTCGAGTTCGGACAGCCGTACGGCGTCGGACTGGAGTGCGGGAGCAAGCCGGAGCTGCAGGCGGTGCTCGGACTCGCGGAAACGACGGGCCACGTCATCGTCTGCAACGGTTACAAGGACGAGGAGTTCATGCGCCTCGCGCTCATGGGCCAGAAGCTCGGCCACCAGGTCTTCATTGTAATGGAGCAGGTGAGCGAGGTCGACGTCCTGCTGCAGGTTGCGCAGCAGATCGGCGTGCGACCAAACGTCGGCATCCGGATCAAGCTGTCGGCCGAAGGTGCTGGGCGCTGGGCAGGGAGCGGAGGCGAGAAATCCAAATTCGGCCTCAGCACGTCACAGCTCGTGCGCGTCATAGACAAGCTCAAGGACGCCGGCTATCTCGATTGCGTTCATCTGCTGCACTTCCACCTCGGCTCCCAGATCACCGACATCCGGTACATCAAGGCTGGACTGCAGGAGATAGCGCGGTACTACTCGGAACTCAGGAAGATGGGCGTCGAAGTCACGCATGTGGACGTCGGCGGCGGACTGGGCGTGGACTACGACGGAACGCGTTCCACGTCGCACGCGAGCGTCAACTATACCCTGCAGGAGTATGCGAACGACATCGTGTACACTCTCGCGGAGGCGTGCCGGGAAGAAGATCTTCCAATGCCGCACATCATCAGCGAGTCAGGGCGCGCGCTTACCGCGCACCACGCGCTACTGCTCCTGAGCGTGATAGATGTCGAATCAGTGACGGAGGTCGTCGCGCCGGATCTGGCGGAAGACGATCACGCACTGCTGCACGAGATGGCCAGCGATCTCCAGACGGTGAACACGCGCCGCCTTCGCGAAGTCTTTCACGATGCAACGTTCGACAAGGAGCGCGCGCAACAGCTCTTCGCGAGCGGCGTGCTTTCTCTCAGGGATCGCGCGCGCGCGGAGCAGCTCCACCTCGCCCTCATTAACTCCGTGGCGCGCGAGGCGCGCAAGGACCGCGACGAGTACGCAGAGATAATCGAGGACCTCGAGGCGCTGTTGGTCGATCGCTACTTCTGCAATTTCTCGCTCTTTCAGTCGCTTCCGGACAGCTGGGCGATCGATCAGCTATTCCCGATCATGCCGGTTCACAGACTGGATGAAGAGCCGATGCGGCGCGGCACCATTCAGGACGTCACCTGCGACAGCGATGGCAAGATTGACAGATTCGTCGGCGGCGAACGCAACGCGCCACGCACGAGCCTGGAACTGCATCGCTTCGTGGACGGAGAGCCGTACATCATCGGCATCTTTCTCACCGGTGCGTATCAGGAGATACTGGGCGATCTCCACAACCTGTTCGGCGACACCAACGCCGTGCACATCAGGCTCAAGGAAAAGGGCTATGAGATTACCGATCTGGTGCACGGTGACACCGTCACGGAAGTTCTCGCTTACGTCCAGTTCCGCGCGGCCGACCTGCTCACGACGTTTCGGCGCAAGGTGAGCAACTCTAAGAACATCACGCGCGAGGAAGCAAACGCGTTCATCGCCGAGTATCTGGCGGGCCTCGAAGGCTATACGTATCTGGAAGGTGACGCAGCACGATAGACAGAGAGCGCCGATCCCGCGCAAGCGGGAACGGCGCTATGACGTTCGCGGGAATGACGCGTTGTCGGTGCTGTTCTACGCCTCGAACCTGCGACCCACCTCGGGCCAGTTCACCACGTTCCACCACGCAGCGACGTAGTCGGGCCGCTTGTTCTGGTACTTGAGATAGTAGGCGTGTTCCCAGACGTCGACGCCGAGGATGGGATGCTTGCCTTCCATCACCGGCGTGTCCTGGTTGGGGGTGCTCGTGATCGTGAGCTTCGCTCCGTCCTTGACCAGCCATGCCCACCCGGATCCGAAACGCTTCGCCGCCGCGTCCGCGAACTGCGTCTTGAACGTGTTGAAGTCGCCGAACGAACTCTTTATCGCGTCCGCCAGCTTTCCGGTGGGCTCACCGCCCGCGTTCGGCGCCATGATCTCCCAGAACATGGAATGGTTCCAGTGTCCACCGCCGTTGTTCCGAACCGTGGCACGAATGGACTCCGGCACAGTGTCCAGATGCTGGAGGAGATCGTCGAGCGACTTCGACTGGAGTTCGGGAACCTTTTCGAGCGCCGCGTTCAGATTGTTCACGTACGCCGCGTGATGCTTGTCGTGATGGATCTCCATCGTCTTCGCGTCAATGGACGGCTCCAGCGCCGCGAAATCGTATGGAAGGGGAGGAAGCGTGAACGCCATGACTTCAATTCTCCGATTTTGATTTGAAGTGCGCGACGATGCCTGGCAGAATCGACAGGAATACGATCACGATCACTATCAGTTCGATATGCTTGGCCACGCCCGGGAAGGTGCGGCCGAGAAACAGCCCTATGAGCAGCATAGACCATACCCACGCTACTCCGCCGACCACGTTGTAGGCCAGGAAGCGCCGGTAGTGCATCTCGCCCATGCCGGCGACAACCGGCGCGAATGTCCGGATAACGGGCATGAAACGCGCAATGATGATCGTCTTGCCGCCGTGCTTTTCGTAGAACGCGTGAGCCCGGAGAAGATGTTTACGGCTGAAAAGCAGGGAATCTTCGCGAGTAAAGAGCCGCGGTCCGCTGGCTTTTCCAATGGAATACCCGACAGTATCGCCTACCACGGCAGCGACACTCAGAAGCAGACCAAGGAGCCACACGTCCATGTATCCTTGCGAGGCCAGCAGACCGGCTGAAACGAGCAATGAATCACCCGGGAGGAAGAAGCCGATCAGGAG
>JALYYT010000045.1 GCA_030946285.1 Gemmatimonadota bacterium | reverse complement strand
CTCGCGACGCTCCACCAGAAACCGAGTGTGTGGGCAAACGCTGAAGCTTCCTCACGCCCGAATGCCGATGTTACAGATCGGTGCGCCTGTGCCGCTCTCAGATCTTCCGCGTTGAAATAGCCGGCATAGTCCAGCATGCGAATTTCTGCGTAGAGAGCATCCAGCGCCTGGCGTAATTTCTCCGGCGACGTCTGTCCGCTTATAGTGATCGGCCCGGTGTGGTTGAGCGTGTAGTAATTCACCCCGATTCCCTGCCACAAGCCGCTATCCACCAACCGCTGCTGGAAGTGCGAGCGCGGGTCGTTGAGCAGATCGGAGAATACGTCCGCGGCATATGTAGACCTGGGATCCTTGCCCACGCTCGGTCCCTGCCACTGAATGAGAACACTCACCGCGTTCACACCCGCCTGTGCGACTACCGCATCGCTCGCCGTAAGTGGTGGGATGGGGGGAATCGGATCGGATACGAACGGATCCGCCCCGCGAGGCCAGTCACCGAGCTGTCGCTGCGCGATCGCGAAGATGCTGTCGGGCTTCACGTCACCCGCCACAATGAGCACGGAATTGTTCGGTATGTAGTACTTGTGCTGTATGTACCGCATCTTCGCCGGAGTCGTCGTCGCGACAACCTGACGGTCGCCGATCACGTTCTTCCGGGAATAGTTGCCGGGGTAGAGCTTCATGTCCATCTGCCGCTGGAGCTGGAAGAATGGACTCGATTCATTGCGGTCATACTCACCGATCACCACCTGGCGCTCCACCGCCAGCTCGCTCTCGAGGAAGAGCGGGGAACGTAGTGCCGGTGTCAGCCACTGAATCGCACCTCGTACGGAGTCGGCGGGAACGGTGAGATAGTAGCTGACCGTTTCCTCCTGCGTCGTACCGTTGAAAACCGCACCCAGCTGAGCCGCCCTGTCCAGATACAGCTCGCTCTGCGGGTACTCTGTGTTCGCTCGAAAGAACATGTGCTCGTACATGTGCGCGAGGCCAGCGTATTCCGGTGTTTGCGTGAATGACCCGTTGCGCACGTTTACTTCAACGGTCGCCAGCGGTACGCCGTGATTCTCGACGACGATCACCTCCAGCCCATTTGACAGCACCTTTCGCTTTATGATCTTGTCGAGTTCCGCCCGCTGTGCGTACACCACGGTGGGGAACACCACGATCGTCGTTACGATCGTCATTGCGATCGTCATTACGAGCATCGCTACCATCGCCGTGCACCACCGGCGCATGAATCGAGTATTCATCTTCCTCACTTGCGTGGGACCATCTCGTCCCGGTTGGCCAGCTCGTACGCTGTCGAAGCCACTACCACCGCTGCCTGCTTCAGATCGTCGAGCATGAGATGGTCATACACATCGCTCGAGGAATGGTGCGTGCGAAGTCCGTATTCGATCGGGTCCTGGATGAAATTGAACCCGGGGATACCGGCGTCATCGAACGATACGTGGTCCGTGCTGCCCGTATTTCCGTGTCGCACCGCCACCACTCCCAGATCCCTGAACGGCCAGAGAATCTGTTCGAATATCGGGATGGCCTTCGCGTTCGACTGATCCCAGATGCCGCGGATCCTGCCGGTTCCATTGTCCAGATTCAGATACGCAGAAATGCGTGGGACCAGCTCGGGGTGTTTTGTGATCCAGCCGCGCGAGCCGTAGATCCCCTCTTCCTCGCCGCTCCAGAGGGCAATCCGAATGGTTCGCCTTGGATGGAGGTCCAGAGATTTCAGTATCCGCATTGCTTCCATCATCACGATCGAGCCTGCCGCGTTGTCCGTCGCTCCATTGCCGTAGTGCCACGAGTCCAGATGCGCACCGATCATCACGTACTCGTCGCGTTTGTCGCTTCCACGAATGTCGCCCAGCGTGTTGTACGCATCCAGGTCGGTATTGATGAACCGGTTCTGCACGTCGAGCTGCACGTTGACCGGCACCCCGCTCGTCACGTTTCGATACATCTCGTTGTACTGTTCCTGCGGAACCACGATCATGGGCACCGGAGTCGGCGTCGATGGATCCGTGGCTGACCAGTCTCCTCCGCCACGGATGTTACCGTATGGTGAACCGGAGCCGATGATCACTCCGGCCACTTCTGCGGCCCGGAGCAGTGAGTCGCGACGCGCCTGCTGGTTTCTGATCCTCACCAGTAGCGTGTCCCATCCGATTCTGACCTCGGGTCGCTGAGCTACGGCGGCGAGAAGCGAATCTGCCGGCGTTCGCCGATCGGACTGCCGGAACTCTGGAAGCAGCGGCTGCGGCGGGCTCATGAGAACCAGCGCGCCTCGAAGACGACTGCCGTATCTCGCCATGCTGTCCACCGCTCCGTCCACGACCATCACCGGTGCAACCATGGAACCTCGTGTACTGCCGGTCCATGCGACTGACTGGCCCGCCAGCGGCTGGTTGTATGGAGTGAGGATGCGTCCGCTGTACATCAGATTTTCCCAGCCGCGTCCGAATCTTCCCCATGGCTCGATCGTTACCCCGACCAGGCCCCATGATCGGAGTGTCGCGGCGGTCCACTCATTCGCAGCCTTCATCCCGGGCGACCCCGTCAACCTTGGCCCGATCACATCGGTCAGGTGATGTGCCAGTTCCGGAATCGCGGAATGCTCGAGACCTTCCTTCCTTATCCTGGCGATCGCATCGAGATCCACCCGCTCCTGCACGACCTGTCCGTGCACCGGCGTCAACGGGATGAAGGCCACAGAGAGAGAGCAACACACCAGCACGCGAAGCAGAGCCAGCGCACTTCGCGATGACTCGAGGCCCGCGGTGATCTGCCGAATCGACGCGCGAGCACGCGTCTGCCACACGACATTGAAGCCGTCGGCGCGCCGTATATTTGATCTGTTATGCATCCGTATAGTAGAACGGGAATTGGGGAGTCGCGTACCGGCGCTGACATGCCGGCGCAGAAATATGCCTACGAAATGGTGTCGTCGCGTCTCGACGCGACACACCTGACTCGCGACGAGCCCATCGCACCATACACGACGTTCCGGATTGGCGGCCCCGCGGATCTATTCTACGCTGCCGGCTCAGCCGATGATCTGGCGCACGCCATCACCGTGGCGCGGACATTCGGAGTACCCTACTTCGTGCTCGGGCTCGGCGCCAACATTCTGGTGGGAGATCGTGGATTCCGCGGCCTTGTGATCCGCAATCGCGCGCGCCAGTTCGAGTTTCACGACGACGGACGTCTGTACGCCGAGAGCGGCGTGATAATGGGAGAACTCATTCCCGAAGCAGTCGAGCGAGGATGGTCGGGTCTTGAACACTACCTCGGAATTCCCAGTACAGTTGGTGGCGCCGTCTGGCAGAATCTGCACTTTCTGAGTCCGGCGCCGGAGCGTGAGCGAACGATGTTCATCGCCGAGGTCGTGGAGTCGTGCGACATACTCACAGCCGAAGGTACGCGCGCGGCTGTGGACAACGACTACCTGAGATTCGGCTACGATGATTCGATTTTCCATCACCGTGACGATTACGCCCTCGCCGTGACGTTCCAGCTCGAACCTGGAGATCCTGCCACGATGCACAGGATCATTCAGGAGAATCTGAGCTGGCGCGGTGCGCGCCACCCGTGGCTTCAGTTTCATCCGTCGGCCGGCTCGATATTCCGGAAGATCGAAGGTGTCGGCGCGGGAAGGCTGATCGATCAGCTGGGGATGAAAGGTCATCGAATCGGTGATGCCCAGATATCGCACATCCACGCGAATATCATGGTCAATCTGGGCAAAGCAACCGCGAGCGATGTCCGCAAGCTGATCGCTCTGGCCCAGACGCGCGTCAGAGATGAGCTCGGTCACGAGCTCACGCCGGAGATCGCGTTCGTCGGTCAGTTCTGATGACGGACGATACGGCCGACATCGTTGTGATTCGTAGCTTCGCCGACTCGATTTCCGCCCACATCGCTCAGGCGGCGCTCGATGCGAACGACATACAATCCATTATTGTCGGCGATGACGCCGGTGGGGCATACCCGGCACTCGCTTTCTCACATGGCGTGCGACTCGCCGTGAAGCACTCCGACGCTGTAAGGGCGCTCAGGCTGCTGGATGCTGAGCCGGTGAAGGACGTTGCCGATCACGACACGCCGCTGGACTGATCCTTGCGAAATTTGACCGTCCAAAAGGAGGCATGTCATGATTCGCAAGCTGAAATCGGGCGAGTACCGACTGTACTCGAAGAAGACGGATCCGAAGACTGGAAAGCGGCGCAACCTCGGCACCTTCCGCACTCGCGCCGCCGCCGAGAAGCATGAGCGTGACGTGCAGTACTTCAAACGTCATTGAGCGACCGAACGATCGTTCATGGAGAGGCGGGATGGGGATTGCACTTGGCCGGCATTGAATCAGCGGACACCCTGAGTGGGAACGGGCCGGATTTCGTCAGCCTTGTACATCCTTCAGGCAGCTCAGCCCGTATCGCCCTCCATGGTGCCCATGTGGTGAACTGGGCGGATGCGGATGGAAACGAAAGACTGTACCTGAGTTCGTGCGCCAGGTACGGCCCGGGCGATGCAATTCGCGGCGGCATTCCGGTGATATTTCCGCAGTTTGCAGTCGGCCCGCTCCCCAAGCACGGCTTCCTGCGAACGAGACGCTGGGCGCTCATATCGAAAACCGAGTCTGGCGCGACCTTTCAGATCTCCGACGACGACCAGACCAGGACACTGTGGCCATACCACTTTCTGGCCGAACTCACAGTCGATCTCGCTGCCACGCTTTCGATCTCGCTCCGTATCGTCAATACAGGCGATTCGCCTTTCACATTCACGGCCGCTCTCCATAACTATTTCCGTGTCGCCGACGTCAAACGCGCTACGGTATCGGGACTCTCCGGACTGACGTACGTGGACAAGGTCGCCGGTGGCACTCGACAGCTGGAGGAAACGCCAGAGCTTCATGTGCTTGGCGAGACTGACCGCATCTACGTCGCGGGTCCTCGGCGGGTTGCGATAGCATCGGCGCTTGGATCTAGCTCGACCACCCTGGAAGCTGATGGGTTCCGGGATTGGGTTGTCTGGAACCCATGGCGCGAGCTCACCGCAACGCTCGCCGACATGGACCCAGAGGACTACCTTAGAATGGTGTGCGTGGAAGCAGGTCGAATTGCTGATCCGGTCACACTTGCTCCTGGTACTGCTTGGTGTGGGAAGGAAGTCTTAGGGTCAACCTGAACTGGCTTCGCAGCTGGGATTCGCACAATGGTGATGTATCCAACAAGAACGGACGCGACCGTACTCGTAATCGACGACGAGCCGGAGATCCGCCATGTCGTTCACGCCGCGCTTCGGTCCACGGTCGCACGCGTACTGGACGCCGCTGACGGACGCACCGCTCTCGCGACGGTCAAGGCACAGAGTCCTGACCTCATCGTGCTGGATCTAGGCCTGCCCGACCAATCGGGCCTCGATCTCTGTCGCGCAATACGCGCGCATTCGCTGGCTCCCATCGTTGTTCTCACCGCTCGACACATCGAGTCAGACAAGGTGGCGCTGCTGAATGCCGGAGCGGACGACTATGTGACGAAGCCGTTCAGCACTTCGGAATTCGCCGCTCGAGTCGCGGCGCAGATCCGCCGCGCACGAACTGCGCGGCCCGGTACCTCCGGTGTGGTCGAAGCAGATGGAATGAGCATCAACTTCACTTCGCGCCGAGCGCAGCGAGATGGAGTCGCAATTCGCCTGACGCCGATCGAGTGGGCCATTCTGCGTGCACTGACTGCCGATCCCGGGCGGGTTTACACACACCAGCAGCTATTCGACGCAGTATGGGCACGAGAGTTCGGCGATGCCCGGCAGTACCTGCGCGTGCACATCACGAATCTCCGGCGCAAGGTCGAGCGCGAGCCAACGCATCCACGCGTAATCATCACGGAGCCCGGTGTCGGTTACAGATTCGGATCTGCGATGACGCAGGAAGTAGCCTAGAGATTACCGTGCCGATCAGCGCGACGCTCCGCTCACGCACGGCTTTGTCCCTCGTGCTGTGGTACGCCGTGCTCATCGTCGCAACGGTGGTGATGCATCTAGCGCGCGACGCGCAGGAAAGTCAGGCTCACGTAGTTCTCACATATCTCCTGATAGTGCTCGGGGGCAGCGTAAGTGGCGGCCGCGCGCTCGGATTCAGCCTGGCGGCCGCTGCGACCATTCTCGTGTCGTACTATTTTCAGGCCCCATTCGACACGTTCACGCTGTCCAAGCCGATCGACGCGGTCGTCCTGACAGCGTTCTTCGCGACGTCCGGCACCACTACCTACCTGCTCGTACGTGCACAGGAGGAAGCGGCACAGGCGCGAGCCCGTGCTGAAGAGGTCGAGCGGCTATCCGGTGAAGCGAGCCACGCGGCCGCACTGCGAGAAGCCGCAAAGTTCAAGGACATCCTGCTCGCTTCCGTGTCGCACGACCTTCGCACGCCGCTCACGAGCATCAGGGCGGTCGCGCAGGAGGCTGCAGACTCCGGAGATCCGAACGCCGCAATCATCGTCGGTCAGACCGAACGGCTCAGCAAGATGGTGGCGCACCTGCTCGACATGTCACGGCTCAATGCCGGCGCTTTCCCGGTGACTATCGAACTGAACACGGCAGAGGATCTCGTCGGTGCGGCGGTCCTTGAGCTGAAGGGGACGGTGGGCGACGAGCGGCTTCATGTCGAGATGGATTACCAAGCGCCAGTTCTCATCGGGATGTTCGATTTCGTTGAATCGCTCCGCATACTGGTGAATCTGCTCGACAATGCCCTCAGGTATTCTCCCAACGAGACGAGAGTCGAACTCTCGGCGACCCGAGTGGGTGACTGGCTGCATTTCCGAGTCTCCGATCGCGGTCCCGGAATTCCCAGAGCTGAAGTAGATCGCGTGTTCGAGCCGTTTTACCGGCAGACGTCGACCTCCGGCACGATACGGGGTACCGGGCTCGGCCTCGCGATCGCACGATCTCTCGCCGAAGCCCAGGGTGGCCGCCTTGTCTTCAGTCCAAGATCGGGCGGCGGGAGTGTATTCATTCTCCAGCTGCGCGCGGTAGGTGGTTCCTCCGAAGTATTGAACGAGAATCCGGTGGTGAGTTCAGTCGGGTGAATTATCGTTCTGGAGTCCTTTCTTCATCGTTCACGGAGTTCGGTTACATGGCACATGCTCCCGCGTTTCTCGCTCTTATTGATTCCGTACACGGTACTGTTCGCGACGTGACCGTGGAGGAAACCCGCAAACGGCTCTCCGATGCCCCAGACCTGCATCTTGTGGACGTCCGTGAGGATTCCGAGTGGACTGCAGGCCACATCCAGGGCGCAACACACATCGGCAAGGGCGTCATCGAGCGCGACATCGAAGCCACGATTCCCGACAGGGATGCAGAAATCATTCTTTACTGCGGTGGTGGGTTCCGGTCGGTTCTGGCGGCTGATGCGATCCAGAAGATGGGCTACACAAACGTCGCTTCGATGGCGGGTGGATGGCGGGACTGGACCGCGTCGGGTGCACCGACAGCGACCTGATACGCACCCACGCGCTCCCTCGGGGCGGTTCACCCCGGCTATATTGACCGTCTGAGTACGGCGACGACCGTCGCTTCGTCGTACCGTTCGCCATTATCCGTTCAAGAATTCCGTGATCTCAAAAGCTCTCCTCGCTGCCTCTGTACTTACCGCCGCGACCCTTCCGGCTGTTTCCTTCGCGAGCTCCGCACTCCCGGCTGCCGCGTCTCTCGCGACGATTTCGGTGGTTTCAACGACGCCGTATTTCCAGACCGATTCCGTTCACAGGCACAGGAGCGCTGCGAAGAAGACGGCGAAGTCCGCGAAAACGGCTCACAAGTCCGCGACGCACGATACGACTCCGTCAACCAGGGCTGCACCGCAGCCTGCCTTCAACGTTCCCCCCCTGCCCAATTCAATTCTCCCCAGGAAGCGAATTGTCGTTTACTACGGCAATCCACTTTCCAAGAGAATGGGAGTGCTCGGCGAATATCCCGAGGCGGTGATGCTCGGCAAGCTTCAGCAGGAAGTGCACAACTTCGAGGTTGCTGATCCGTCGACGCCTGTGATGCCTGGTCTTCATCTCATCGTGTCAGTCGCGCAGGGCGCGCCCGGAAAGAATGGCACGTATCGGCTCCGCATGACCGACTCGCTAATCGATCACTGGTGCAAACTCGCCGAGAGCAAGGGATATCTGATCTTCCTGGACGTGCAGGTGGGACACAGCACGGTGCAGGCGGAGCTGCAGCCGCTCATCCCGTATCTCAAGCGCCCCTATGTCCATCTCGCACTCGATCCCGAGTTCTCGATGCACCACGCATCAGAAGGTGTCGTGCCGGGACGAAAGGTCGGCGTCATGGACGCACCGGAGATCAACTACGCTATCAAGATGCTGGCCGACATCGTCGCGCAGAACCATCTGCCGCCCAAGATTCTCGTCGTGCATCGATACACGCAGAAGATGGTCACCAACTATCGCGATATTCGCCCGGTGCCCGCAGTCCAGGTCGTGATGAACATGGATGGGTTCGGGCAGCCGTGGCTCAAGCGGGACTCGTATGACGCCTACGAACGCATGCAGCCGGTACAGTACTACGGATTCAAGCTGTTCTACAAGAACGACAAGCCGATGCTCAGTCGCGAAGAGGTGGTCAAGCTGAAGCCCTCACCGCTATTCATCACTTTTCAGTAGCGTTTCGCGACGTATCCGCTGCGTGATCCAGAAGGGTGCTCCCAACGGAGCGCCCTTTTCTTTCGTACAATTTCCGTAACCAGTCGCGATACAAGTGCGACGCCTGTTTCGAATGAGCTCAACGAGGGTACATGACCAGCAGACGGGACTTCCTGAAAACCACCGCGCTCGGAGCCGTAGCGGCCGCCGGAACCGCGAGTGTCGCTCGTGCCGGGACCCTGGTGTTCGATCCGGCAGGTGGCACCGGAGATCCGATGGCGAACGAGCTTGCGCTCGCGGCAATACAGGCCGCAAAGGATTCGGGCGCCTCGTACTCGGATGCGCGCGTCGGTCGTTATCGGCGCCAGTTCGTCGCTGCGCGTGAAAGACAGGTCATGGGCGTGAGTGACTCGGAGTCGTTTGGTATCGGAGTGCGCGCGCTCGTAAATGGTGCGTGGGGATTCGCGGCCACACGTGATGTCACTCGCGCCGGAGCTGTACGCGTCGCGCAGCAGGCAGTCCAGGTTGCGCGCGCCGCACGCGCCGTGACACGAACACCCGTCGTGCTTGCGCCGACACCAGCCGTCACGGGCACGTGGCGTACGCCCGTGAAACAGGATCCTATAGACGTTCCCATCGAGGACAAGGTCGCGCTCCTTCTCGCGGCAAACGAAGCGGCCCTGAAGGTTCCCGGAGTTCGTTTCGCGAATTCGGGACTCGCCCTGCTGCGCGAGGAGAAAACGCTCGCCACGACCGATGGCACTCTCGTGACGCAGACATTCGTTCGCGTCGGGCCATCTTTCACCGTCACTGCCATCGGCGACGGTGATTTCCAGTCGTACACCGAGGAAATGGCGCCGCGCGGCACAGGGTGGGAATACGTCACCTCGCTGGACATGATCGGAAACGCCCCGAAATGGGCGGCGCTGGCGGCGGAGAAGCTCACCGCCCGATCAGTGGACGTCGGTCGTTACGATCTGATTCTCGATCCGACCAATCTCTGGCTCACGATTCATGAATCGGTCGGTCATCCAACCGAACTCGACAGAGCACGCGGTTACGAGGCCAATTACGCGGGCACCAGCTTTGTCGCGCCACCGGAAAAGATGCTCGGCAAGCTCAGATACGGCTCGCGACTCATGAACATTCAGGCCGACAGAACTCAACCCGATTCGCTCAGCCGGTGCGCCTGGGACGACGAAGGTGTGGCAGCGGAATCCTGGATGCTGATCAAGGACGGCGTGTTTCACGACTACCAGACAGTCCGCGATCAGGCGCCCGCGATTGCCGCGCTTAACGGCGTAAAACATTCACACGGTTGTTCATTTGCAGATTCATGGGATTCCGTGCAATTCCAGCGCATGCCCAACGTATCGCTGCTCCCCGGCGAGCATGACTACACTCTCGACGACATCGTGGCCGACACCGACCGTGGTATCGTCGTGAAGAATCGCGGCTCATGGTCCATTGACCAGCAACGCTACAATTTCCAGTTCTCGGGTCAGGTCTTCTATGAAGTCAGGAAGGGAAAGATCACCGGCATGCTGAAGGATGTTGCATACCAGGCGAGGACTCCCGAATTCTGGAGTTCCATGGACATGATCGGCGGCAAGCGCTCGTACTGGCTTGGCGGCACATTCTCCGACGGAAAGGGTGAGCCGTCCCAGTCCAGCTCCGTGAGTCACGGATGCGTGCCTGCGCGGTTCAGACAGGTGAACATCATCAATACGGCGAGGAACGTCTGATGCCGGAGATGATGAGCCGCGACGAGATGGAAGCGCTCGCGAAAAGAGTGCTGGCGATGAGCAAGGCCGACGAGACTCGCGTCAATATCACAAGCGGCACTGTGGGCAACACCCGCTTCGCCGTGGGAGAGATAACGACGAGTGGTGACGTTGACGACACCGTGATCACGATCACCAGCACGGTGGATGGCCGTCGCGCGTCCAGCACTACAAATCTCACCGACGACGCCGCGCTCCAGCGCGCGGTCAGCACCGCGGAGCGTCTCGCCAGACTGTCTCCCAAAGACCCCGAGCTCGTACCCGAGCTGGGTCCGCAGCAGTACACGACCGTCGAAGCGAACAATGCCGACGTGTCGAATCTGGGCGCGGCCGCACGCTCGAAGGCAGTGGAGCATCTTATGGCCGGAGCACGTGCACCGGGTGGCGCGATGCCCGTCGATCCTTCGAGCATTCTCGTTGCAGGATTTCTCGAGGCGAACAGCGGCGCCCGCGCAGTCGCCACTTCCAGAGGACTGTTCGCGTATCAGCCGAGCACGAGCGTGTCGCTGTCATGCACCGCTAGAACGTCTGACGGTACCGGTTCCGGTTACGCATCCGCCGGCGGGCGGGCGTGGACTTCCGTGGATCCGGCTGCGCTCGGCCGCAGGGCATCACAGAAAGCTCTGTCTTCGCGCAACCCCGTTGCCATCGAACCCGGCCGTTACACGGTCATCCTCGAGCCGAGAGCGGTCGCCGATTTCATCCCGCTGTTGATGGGATCGTTCAACGCGCGTTCCGCGGACGAAGGCAGAAGTCCATTCTCGAAGAAGGGCGGCGGTACCCGGATTGGCGAGAAGATCGCAGATGAGCGCGTCACGCTTCTATCCGATCCGTTCGATCCCGATCTACTCGGCCAGCCATTCGACAACGATGGTCTGCCACTCAAGCGGGTCGTGTGGATCGAGAATGGAGTCTTGAAGAATCTGGCGTACACACGCTTCTGGGCGCAGAAGAAAGGTGTGGAGCCGACCGGTGGCGGCGGAGGTGGCTTCGGACGAAACCCCGCAGGCCTCAAGCTCGTAGGCGGAAGCAAGTCAACCGAGGAGTTGATCGCCGGCACTGAGCGTGGCGTTCTCGTGACGCATTTCTTCTACATTCGTTCACTCGATCCTCGGACCGTCATGCTCACCGGACTCACTCGCGATGGGACATTCCTCATCGAGGACGGTAAAGTCACGCGGAGTATCAAGAACTTCCGCTGGAACGACAGCCCGCTTCTGTCCCTCGCGAGGCTGGCGGAAATCGGAAAGGCCGAACCCATCGAAGCGGGTGTCGTCATGCCCGCGCTCAAGATCAACGACTTCACGTTCTCGTCGCTCTCCGACGCGGTCTGATCGATACGGTCTGCTTCGGGCAAAGGGCCGCGCAATCTGTGTTGCGCGGCCCTTTGCTCAACTGCCCTTCGCAAGCGAGACCGGAGTGGTCGCGTCTTCCGTCCGTCTGCTTTCCCGTTCATTTTCATGCAATGTCCGAACGATTCTTCCGGCTAGCCATCGCGCCACTGCTGCTTCTCGCCCCTGCGCTCGTCACCGCCCAGGGCCCCTTCGTTGCACACATCGTTGCACCCGACTCCGGAGAGGGACGCCACCTCGCGAACATCCGCCAGCTCACCGCCGGTGGAGAAAACGCAGAAGCATACTTCAGCCACGACGGCAAGCGCCTGATCTTCCAGAGCACGCGCGACGGGCGTACCTGCGATCAGCAGTACATCATGAATACCGACGGCACGCAGTCACATCGAGTCTCCAACGGGCTTGGCAAAACGACGTGTGGATATTTCACGAACGGCGATCGCAGAATATTCTTTGCGTCGAGTCACGCAGTTGATTCGGCATGCACGCCACGCCCCGATCCGTCCAAGGGCTATCTCTGGCGCCTCGATCCATACGACATCTACACGGCCAATCCCGACGGCAGTGGTCTCACGCGGCTAACGAATTACGGAGTTTATACCGCGGAGGGGGTGCTGTCTCCCGACGGGCGAAAGATCGTCTTCACGTCGCTCAAGGATGGCGATCTCGACATCTACACGATGAACGTTGACGGATCCAATGTGAAGCAACTCACTCACGCCGTCGGCTACGACGGCGGTCCGTGGTGGTCACCGGATGGCAAGCGTATCGTCTATCGCGCCTTCCATCCCGTTGATCCGAAGGACATGGCCGACTACAAGTCACTCCTCGCGGAAAGACTCGTGCGGCCGAACAAAATGGATCTCTGGCTCATGAATGCCGACGGTTCGGATCAGCACCAGATCACCCATCTTGGCGGCGCAAGCTTCGGCCCATCATGGACGCCCGACGGTCGGCGCATAGTCTTCTCGTCGAACTATCACACCGACCCCAAGCTGGGCAATTTCGACGTCTTCCTCGTCAATCCCGACGGTACCGGACTGGAACAGATCACGACCAACGCAACCTTCGACGGCTTCCCGATGTTCAGCCCCGACGGCAGCCAGCTCGTCTGGGCGTCGAATCGTCACGCGGCCAATCCGCACGAGACCAACGTCTTCATCGCCGACTGGCGGAGGTAAGGCGGAGGTAAGGCGGAGGAGTGGAGAAGACGATGCGTCATCGTCGCCCCAATCCCGTCATCCTCGCCGCAGGCGTGGATCCACGGCGCGCCCCCCTGCTTCGTAACCGTCACGTTGCAGGAGTATGTGACTCGCATGCGAGCCGGACTCGTCATCGTCGCCCAATCCCGTCATCCTCGCCGCAGGCGTGGATCCACGGCGCGCCTCCCTGCTTCGTAACCGTCACGTTGCAGGAGTCCTTGAACTCACCATGCCACCGGCGCTGCCGTCACTTGCACGCGACATGGAGACGACGCGTTGTTCCTCCTGCTGCGTGACGGTCAGTAATCGAACGACGCGCCGTGGGTCCACGCCTGTGGCGAGGACGACGAGCTCTGCGCCTGCTACGCGACGGTCAGTATTCGAGTGACGCGCCGTGGGTCCACGCCTGCGGTGAGGACGACGGGCTATTCGCCATTCTCGGAGCCGTCAGCGTCCTTGTCGATATCGGCGAACTTGTCGCTTTTATGCCCTGATAGTGGCGTAATACTGTCGTTCTTCTCCGACTTATCGAGCTCTTCCTTGTTCTTCGCGATAAGATGCTCGTCCGTTGGCCGGAACTTCTGATCTGTGCTCGAAACCGAGCGTTGACCTTTGAATGATGGTTTCATCGTCTTGATCCTCTCTGTGGGTTATCAAGACATTCAGTTCACGATACGTGCCGCATAACTCGCAGATCAGGATGAAACGCTCTCGATGAGACTGTTCCATTTCTCCAGCGCCTGGTCCAGGTCGCGCCGAGTGCGGTCGAGATCCTTGCCTAGCTGAACAGCGCGGGCGGTTCCCGCAGGGTCTGCATAAAGCGCCGGATCCTCGAGGGTCTTCGTCAAGGCCGCGACCTTCCCTTCGAGCTCCTCGACCCTGGCTTCCGCGGCCTCCGCGTTGCGTTTCACATCGCGTCGCGAAGCTCGTCCCTTCTCATCTTCCGATTCCCGTCGCCTGGTCTTCTGCTTCTCATGAACTCGACGCAGCGACTCCGCTTCCTCGGCGTTGACCCGCGCGGCATGCTCACGCTCCTCGCTGGCCACCTCCCATTCCGAGAAGCTGTCCGGAAAATCGGTCACGTGCGTCTCGTGCAACACCCAGACGCGAGTGCAGAGCGCGCGAAGCAGAGCCCGGTCATGGCTCACGAGAATCACTGTTCCTTCGTAACCGTCGATTGCGTCCTCGATCGTCTCGATCGACTCGACGTCCAGATGGTTCGTCGGCTCGTCGAAGATCAGCAGATTGGCGCGCGACAGCATCATCATCGCCAGGGCTACACGTGCGCGTTCACCACCCGACAACGTCGAAGCGGTCCGCGACGTCTCGTCTCCCGAGAAGCCGAAACGTCCAAGGTGACCGTAGATGAGTCCGCGCTCCCACTGCGGCCGCATGTCGCTGATCACGTTGTACAGCGTCTTGTCCGGTGGCACCTGCGCCATGTCCTGCCTGTAGTACTCCACCGTTATCGAGCCGCCCATCCTTAGTGCGCCTGCTGCCGGCGGACGATCTCCGACCAGCGTCTTGAGGAAGGTGGACTTCCCGGCGCCGTTCGGACCGATGATCCCAAGTCGCTCCGCACGGTTGACGACCGCATTCAGATCGCTGATGAGTGTTCGGTCATCGACCTTGACCGTTACGTGCTCAGCGACGACTACCTGATCACCACCGCGCTCCTGAGTCTGCAGCCGCAACGCCATCGCGCCGCTCTCTCCCGGCGGAGGACTGAGTCTTCCCACTCGCGCGAGTCGCTTGCGCCTGCCCTTTGCCTGCTTGGAGTTCTGCCCCGCGATGTTCCGCCGGATGTAATCCTCCTCATCCGCGATCACCCGCGCCTGCTTCGAGAATGCCCTCTGCGCTGCCAGGCGCCGCTCGGCGCGCTGTCTCACGAACTCTTCATAGCCGCAGGCGTACGGAGTCGCCGTACCGGCCTCGAAATGCAGCACGTGATCCACGACTTCAGCCAGAAACGCACGATCATGACTCACGAGCAGCACCGTCTTCGCTGTCTCGCGCAGATATGATTCGAGCCACGACGTAGTGTCCAGATCCAGGTGGTTGGTCGGCTCATCCAGCAGCAGTACTTCAGCGGGACTCACGAGCTGTCGAGCGAGTCCCACTCTGCCACGCTCACCACCGCTCAGATGTTCCAGCGGCTGTGTACGCGCCACTACCGGATCGAAACCCAGCCCGTGCAGCACCGCATCCACCCGTGGCGCGAACGTATATCCGCCTTCCCGGTCGAAACGCTCGAGGTCGCGCGAATATCGGTCAAGATCACGCTGCGTACATGCCTCTCCCAACTCGCCAAGCCGGTTCGCCTGATCCGCCAGCGATTTTTCCAGTGCCAGCAGCTCCGCAAACGGACCTGCTGCCGCCTCCCACACCGTTTTTGCCCCCGCGAAATCCCTGTGCTGATCCAGAACGGAGATGCTGAGGGTCGGTGATTTTGCCACGGCACCAGTGGTCGCCCGCTGCGCACCAGTGATCAGCTTGAAAAGGGTGGTCTTGCCCGTGCCGTTACGCCCGATAATTCCCCATCGCTCGCCCTCGGCGACGGTGAATGTGACATCCTTGAATAGAGTGTTCGCGCCGAATTCAACGGACGCGTTCGAGACGGAAATGAGAGTCAACTTGGGTCTGGCCTGAACGTGGGTTGCAAGCCGAAATGTAACGGGCGCGGGCATTGGTTCCCTGCGCGGCCGACCACCGACTGACTATACCGTACAAGCGTGCACGGCAGTTACGCCACCACAATCCACGCTTTCCAGTCCTGTTCCGCAAGTCCGATCGTCACCCTTTGACCGAATCGAACCAGCGGCTGCGCGAGCAGAAGCGGTTCATCGGCTAGCTTCGTGAGCCAGCTTTCGTCACTCATCCGTGCATGCTGCAGACCCAGATCGCGATACCGCGCTGAATCCTTGTCGATGAGCGCTCCGACCCCGAACTTCTGCGCGAACCGTCTCAGCTCACCAAGCGATGCAGCGCGTTCGTCAAGATCCACGAAATGAACCTTCACCCGCCGCTCCGTGAAGAAGCGCTGAGCCTTTCGGGTGTCGGAACTCTTCTTCGTGCCGAAGATCTGCACTTCCATGCCCGCTAATTTAACAAGCGTGAACGAGCCCTCCCTTGGTTACAGAGCAGCCTGGTGGATTCCCGGCGCACACGCCCAGACTCTCTGGGAACGGGTCTTCAGGCGTACGTCGTCGGTGCGGACTCGTGTAGAGAACTGGCCCACTCCCGATGGCGATTTCCTGGAAGTCCACCGACTCGACGCGCGTATGGGAACCGGACCCAACACACCACACGTGCTCCTGTTCCACGGACTCGAAGGTGGGATTCATTCGCATTACGCTCAGGGTCTCCTTTCGGAGATGGATCGACGGGGCTGGAGTGCCGATCTCGTTATCTGGCGTTCCTGCGGCAGTGAGCCAAACAGAGCCCGCCGGTTTTATCACTCCGGCGAAACCGGTGACCTCTCCCTGGTGCTCGATCGCGTAGCACGGGAGCGGCCTGGCACTCCGATTGCCGCTGTCGGCGTCTCACTCGGTGGCAACGTCTTGCTGAAGTTTCTTGGCGAGCAGCCGCTTGTCGCGCGACAGAAGCTTTTCGCAGCAGCAGCAGTTTCGGTTCCCTTCGATCTCGGACGGGGATCCGACTATATCAATCGCGGATTCTCGAAGGTCTACCAGCGATATTTTCTCGATTCCCTCAAACGCAAGGCGGTCGAGAAGCAGACGCGCTATCCCGACCTTCCTTCCGCGAATCGGATCCGGGCGATCACCACGCTGCGCGAGTTCGATGATACGCTGACCGCACCAATCCATGGCTTCACCGACGCCGTAGATTACTACACGCGCTCGAGTTCCATTCACTACCTGGCATCGATCGCCGTCAATACGCTCCTCCTCAACTCCGTGGACGATCCATTCCTCCCTCGTGATGTTCTGGACGAGGCGGCTCGTATCGCCCGCGATAACGCGCACCTTACACTCGACCTTCCGAGCCATGGCGGCCATGCCGGATTCATAGGTGGATGGAACCCGTTCCGCCCGGTCTACTATCTGGAGCGAAGAGTGGGAGAGTTTCTTGCGAATCAGCTTTCGCCAGACAGTTCAGTCATGACACATTCCCCAACCGCGTGAACACCACGCCATCAATCATGCGCATAACCACACTGCTCGCGGGTTCTCTGCTGGGTCTCGTGCCCGCCGTCGTTTCGGCGCAGGCGGCAATGACTCATGACATGTCCATGCACACCGAGTCTGCACAAACGCCTTCGAAAACCGCCGATGATCCTTCACTGCCTCCCGATGCCGAACACGCACGCGCACGCCTCGATGCGTCGCCGCGTCACGGCGAATGGGTGATGCTCCATACGTCGGCAGGCGACTCGCTTCACGCGTGGATAGTCTATCCGGAACGCAGAATCAAGGCTCCCGTGGTAGTCGTGATCCACGAGATCTACGGCATGAGCACGTGGATCCGCGCTGTCACGGATCAGCTCGCGAAGGAAGGCTACATCGCCATTGCTCCGGACCTCATTCCCAGCGAACGGATTCCCGTAGGCGATGACACACTCACGCAACAGGCTGCAGTCGCCGCTGTGTCGAAACTGAATCCGGCGAACGTGCAGGCCGGCATCACCGCCGCCGCCCAGTACGCCATGGCGCTTCCGTCAGCACTCCACACGTACGGCGTTGTGGGCTTCTGCTGGGGAGGTTCGGCTTCGTTCGCACACGCCGTGGCATCGCCGACACTCGGTGCGTCAGTGGTCTATTACGGAACGTCGCCGAGCGCGACCAGCCTGATGTCGGTGAATGCGCCCGTCCTCGGCCTGTACGGTGGCAGCGATGCTCGCGTGGTGTCCACAGTTGGCCCCGCGGACTCGGCGATGAAGGCGATGCACAAGACTTATGATCCGCACATATTCGATGGCGCCGGTCATGGTTTTCTGCGTGCGCAGGGAGGCAACGACGGCGCCAACATGAAGGCGACTCAACAGGCCTGGCCTGCAACGATTGCGTGGTTTCGCAAGTATCTCGGTAAATGATGCCGCTGCACGAATCTGAAATAATCTTCTACGCGTGCATCTCCGGTTTCGGGTTCCTTGCGACCGTTTACGCAATGCTGCACGGCACGGTGCGCGAAGGAAGTGAGCCCGGCGCTATACGGTTTCCAATCGCCGGGTTCAACGCGCCAGTAATCGGCTCAGCGCTCATCGCGTTTGGAGCCGCAGGGTATCTCCTGACCAAATATTCGCATTATGATACTATTGTCATCGTCCTGATCGCCGCGCTCGCCGCAGCGGCGGGATGGGCAGGTATCACGGTCCTGATGGCGCGCTGGGCCATGCGCGGGCAATTGAACGACCCGCACGAGGAACTCGAGGAGCTCCAGGGAACCGTCGCGACCGTTACGAAGGCGATTACTCCAACCGAACCCGGCGAGATCGTCTACTCTTTTCGCGGCGCACCGGCCACGGCGCACGCACGAAGTCTGAGCGGCGATGCCGTTCCCGCTGGTACCGATGTCGTCATTGATCGGATCGAGGACGGTATCGCGGACGTGGAGCTGTGGTCGGTCGTGGAACAACGACTCTAGTCGACTCCAGTCGACTCCAGTCGACTCCAGTCTTTCAGCGACGAGCGCTGAAGCTCAGTCCGCGAAGGAGCACGTCCAGCGGCCGGTTGAACTTTCTCAGCGCAGCGCTGCCGTACCGTCTGAACGCAGGCGCATTCGCTCGTATGCGGATCGAGTACCTGCCTGTACCCGGCACTGCGACGTCGAGCCCGTAATGACTGGACCATGGGTGCCACATGAACGGCATCGCGTATGTATCGAGCTCCCTGCCGCGGGAGTCAATCAGCACAGCGCGCACCGATAACTCCGGAATGAGACGACCGCTCGCGGCATCACGAATCGTCACGTCGAGGTGAGAGACTCTTCCGATACTGGTGTCGGGCGGTATGTAAATGAGCCGACCATTCACGTCCTTCCAGTAGCCATGCGTCGGCTGCACGGTTACAGCTACACGATAGTCGCCTGACGTTGCCTGCACACCGCGCATCTCTGCGGCATTCATTCCTTGCGTGATCTGCCGTCCGAGTATGTCTCCCTCGCGGCTTGCAAGCGATTGTGCGACAGGTGTATCCCCTCGCGCCAGTCGTCGTGATGCAGCAACAAGGGAGTCCGGGTTCACGACTACGTTCGCAAAGCTCGCCATCACCGACTGCCTATAGCGATTTCCGTTCGTGCTGTCATGACGCGCATACGTCGGACGTGCGATGAGCACTTCGATCGTGAACGGTCCGTCGGGGAGTATCATGTTGTCACCGTACCGGTTCAATACGGGATGCCATCCGAACGGGAGTGACGCTTTTCGCGATTCTGTTAGTATCACTGCTCGCGTCGCATTTCGTGTCGCATTTCGTGTCGCGGACCCGTTCGATGAACGAAGCGTCGCCTGTACGTCGAGCCCTGGCACTGTTCGGCCATCAGCTGCGTCACGCACCACGACGCCGACATGTGCTGATCCCGGCTCTACTGTCGTGTGGTGCGCGGGCGATGAAGAGGGAGCCGCCTCGAGATCATAGAAATCGTCTGCCGGCGTGATGAGATAGGTGACGAGATACTCGCCTGCCGCAACGGTTCCCGCCGCGGCTCCCTCTTCCCGTTCGACCCACTTCAACTCATTGGCGACAGCGACTCCCTCTTCCGAAGCACGTTCCAGCTGGGATGTTGTCGCTTCGTCGCTTGCGATAAGTGCGTTTCGCTCTGCGGGCGTGCTCACCGCGCGTGCGGCACTGGCGGCCGTTGGCAGTTCCGCGGACTGCTGCGTAGAGCCGATCACACCGCCCTGCGTGGCGCAGCCTGCGAGAGCAAGCGCGGACGATGCGAGTACCAGGATACCAGCCCATTGCGCGCCGGTCACGATACGTGCCCGGTTCTACTGTGCTCCACTACGACGGAGTGACGAACATGCCGAGCCATGCCGGCCAGTTGCCGCTCAGCTCGAAGAAATCTTCGAAGTAGATGAGCCCCACGGTCTCCAGCTCTATCACGATCTCGCCGAGCATGTCGTCGGATGGGAGCGGCCCGATTGCTATGAGGCCACCTTCGAGCGTGAACTCCTGGTCCGTGAGATTGTAGCGCGCATCCATATCCTGGCGCGCGAGTCCAGCCCGTTCAAAGGCTTCCTGGCGAATGAACACCGTCGGTCGGTCGTGTGCAACTGGTATGGGCATGCCTGAAGTTACCGAACCAGATCGCCACGCCGGTAGCGGCTTACTCTACATTTAGGCAACTCGCGGCTGAATGCATAATTCCTTCGAAACCACCTTTGACGTCATCGTCATCGGAGCCGGTCACGCCGGTACCGAGGCGGCTGTCGCCGCGGCGCGCCTTGGCGCTTCCGTGGCATTGATCACGAGTGCGCTCGAGACCATCGGGCAGATGTCCTGCAATCCCGCCATCGGAGGGGTCGCCAAGGGCACTGTCGTTCGCGAGGTCGATGCGCTCGGCGGAATCATGGGC
>JALYYT010000041.1 GCA_030946285.1 Gemmatimonadota bacterium | reverse complement strand
CCTGCCGGCAGAATCGAGATACGCGGGGAGATCTACTTCCCCTTCGACCAGTTCGAACGCATGAATGCGACACGCGTCGCCGCCGGCGAGCCGGTCTTCGCCAATCCGCGCAACGCATCCGCCGGAAGTCTCCGACAGCTCGATCCAGCAGTCACAGCGTCGCGTCCACTTCGTTTCTTCGGATACGCGGTTGCATTCGACGATGCGGCGTCGCTTCCGTTCGCGACGCAGTCCGAGCTACTGCACGCGCTGCGTTCGTGGGGGATCCCTGTAGCCCCGCACGCGATGCGGTGCCAGACGATTGCGGAGGTAGCCACATGGGCGCACCGCGTGGAGCACGAGTTGCGCGGTGTCCTCAACTTCGCGATTGACGGCGGCGTCGTGAAGGTTGACTCGCTCCGACTGCAGGACGAGCTCGGCGTTGTCGGTGGACGCGAGCCACGTTGGGCGATCGCGCGAAAGTTCGCGCCTGACATTGCGGAAACGCGCCTTCTTTCGATTGAAGTGAACGTCGGTCGCACCGGAATGCTGAATCCCTACGCGGTGCTCGAGCCCGTAGAGATTGGAGGCACCACAGTGCGTCTGGCTACGCTTCACAACGAGCAGCTCGTACGGGACAAGGATCTCCGCGTCGGGGACGTCGTTCAGGTCAAGCGCGCCGGCGACGTGATTCCGCAGGTGATCGGGCCAGTACCAGAACGCCGCACCGGGGGCGAACGGAAGTGGGCAATGCCTTCGCGCTGCCCCGTGTGCGATACACCGGTGGAACGCGATGCGGAGCTCGCCGCCATATACTGCCCGAACGTCGCGTGCCCCGGACGACAGTTGGAAGCGATGGTGTATTTCGCATCGCGCGGTGCGATGGACATCCGCGGGCTCTCCTATGCGCGCATCGAACAGCTTCTGCAGGAAGACGTCGTGCGCGACGTGGCTGACCTCTACAATCTCACGGTCGAGAACTTCCTTGCGCTCGACGGCTATCAGAAAAAGAGCGCCTCAGCACTGGTCGCAGCGATCAACGAGTCCCGCTCCAAACCGCTCTCGAGTCTGCTCACCGCTCTCGGGATCCAGCACGTCGGGGAAGCAGCGGCACGTCTGCTCGCCCGGCACTTCGGAACGATGGATGCCCTTTCCGCGGCAAACGTCGAACAGATCGAGGAGATTCGCGGGCTGGGAGGAGTGATTGCTCAATCGGTCGCCAGCTTCTTTCACGACCCTTCCGTTCGCGCGCTCATCGGCAAGCTGGAGCGCGCGAAGGTGAAAATGGATGAGCCGACGCAGGTTGCCGCATTCGGGGCGCTCAGCGGCCAGACGGTCGTGATCACAGGCACGCTGCCCAACCTTTCCCGCTCGCAGGCTGCTGCGCTCATTGAATCGAACGGTGGCCGAGTGACCAGTTCCGTTTCAAGAGCGACAACCTTCGTGCTTGCCGGTACGGATCCTGGCAGCAAATTAGACAAGGCGAACGCGCTTGGCGTTCCGATAATTGACGAAGCCGAGTTACTCAACAGGATCGGGCAATAGAGTGAACGAATCCACCATAGCAGCACCGCTTGTATCGATACCTTCCAGCGCCCTCCTCGCGCTGCGGAAGGCGATGCTCGCTCAGGCCGATCTGGATACGGTAATCACGCTCCGGGACGCGGCCTATGCCGGTGGCGAGGCATTCAATACCGCCTTCTCGGCGTACGTCAACGCGACCGATTCGATGGATCCAAAGGATCTGGCCGTGCAAACCTTCTTCGATCGGGCCGGCGAATTCTGGTCCGATTCGGGGTGGGGGGAAACGAAATTCTCCGAAAGGGACGGGGCGTTCTGCTCGGTTGAAATTGACGGTTGCTGGGAAGCGGACCCGGACGATCAGCCGGACCCTCGCGGCTGTCACTTGACGGTCGGTCTGATCGGGGCCTTTCTTGGCCGCTTTGCCGATTACCCGGTAGCCGTACTGGAGGTGGAAGGACCAGCGACGGACAGCGAGCAGTGCCGCTTCCTCGCCGGCAGCGTGGAAATGATCAGCGCCTACTACGCCGAGCATTCCTGACGCTCAGGCGCCCAGCAGCTCGCGGTAGACAGGGTTGGGCACCAGGGCGCCATCCACGATCACTTCGCGGTCCCAGGGCAGAACTACGGCGCTCTCGGTAGCGAGCGCGTGGTAATCCGGCTGGTAGGGCCCGGTGCGGAAGCAAACAGCAGTTCTCACTTCAGTGGCACCCGCATGCTGCAAGGCTGCGATCGCCAGGCGCAGAGTGTCGCCTCCGTCGCATGTCTCGTCCACGATCAACACTCGCCGGTTCAGCACTTGTTGTGGAGCTTCGCCAAAAACTGCTGGAGTGTCGCGAATCGTTTCCGCGTGGTACTTGCGGCTTACGAGAATGGAGTGGAAGTCGCACCCCAGCATCGCCGCCACGACCGCGCCCGGCACGACGCCGGCGGTCGCGACTCCCACGACGACGTCAGGCTGCCAGGCACGCGAGACCTTGAGTGCGAGACCGCGCGAAAGTTCGCCGAACAGCGGCCATTCCACGATCAGAACGCCGCGAGAGGGATCAACGATTGTGCGGCGGGGCATGAATGCAAGCTAGCCCGAAGCCCGCGTCCTCGATAGCTTCCCCTCATGTCGTTCTGGAGCCGGCTCACAGGCAAGTCCGGGTCACAAAAGCCGCAGAAGCTGGACTATCTGAGCGAAGCCCTCGCTCTCGAGCGGCAGGGTGACTTCGACGCCGCATTAACGTCGTATCGCCTCGCGATGCGCGATCAGCCTAGCAACTTCAAGGTGTTGCAGAACATGGCGATCGCGTATACGAAGATCGGCCAGCCGGAACAGGCCATCAGGTGTTATCGCGGTGCGCTCGCCATCGAGCCGCGTCTCGCCGGTGCCCATTACGGCCTCGCCTTCCTCCTGCTCAAGCGCGGCGACGTCTCGGACGCGGCCTATCATCTTGACGCGTTTCTGCTCGACGCACCCAAGAGCCAGGAGGCGACGCGCTGGGTCACTCACGCGCGGGAAACGCTCGATGCGCTCCGAACAACGGGCGACGATCCGTCCGGCGCGGTCAGCGATGCGCTGTCGGACGAGGACCTCGCAATGGGCCAGTCTTCCGGGGAAACGGACTAGGTGGGGTCCGTACTCGCCGTCGTCAGCCAGAAGGGCGGCGTCGGCAAGACGACGACGGCTGTCAATCTGGCCGCCGCCTTCGCCCGTCGTGGTCTCAAGACTCTTATCGTGGATGTTGATCCGCAGGGTGCGGTGCGCTACGGCGTCGGGCTCCGAAAAAATCACTCCATTTACGGTTTTGCCGATTACCTGAGCGGCGAATGCGCGCTTCGCGATGTCATTCTTCCCACCGCGCTCCCGTGGCTGAGGGTAATCCTTGCGGGCACTGTGAGCGACGAGTCCGACCATCTCGCGTACCAGAGCCTGGTAGCGGATTCCGAGCTTCTCCCCGAGCTGCTCGAAACGGCGCGGCAGAGGTGCCATATCGTTGTGGTTGACACTCCCCCGGGACTCGGGCCAGTCACGCACAAGGTTCTCCTTGGAAGCCAGCACGTGGTCGTGCCGCTGCAGTGCGAGCCACTGGCACTGCAGACGACGCCGCAGATTCTTCGCGGGATTCAAAGTATCGTCGAGTTGAACGACCAGCTCATCCTGGACGGTCTGATACTCACGATGTATGAGAGCAACAATCCGGCAAGCGAACGCGTCGTGGAGTATGTCCGCCAGCACCTGCCGTCCAACATCGTGTTCCGTCAGGTAGTTCCGCGCACTGTTGCAGCAGCCGAGGCATTCGCTGCGGGCCAGCCGGTCGTGACGCGCACGCCGGCGGACCCCGCGGCACAGGCATACATCAACATCGCGACAGAGCTGGTGGAGAAGATGGATGGCTGATCAGCGCTTCCCGCGGTCAGCTCATTCGATTCTGCGACGCAGGATCGCGGCGCTCGCGATACTGCTCGGCGCGGGAGCTGCAGCCGCGGCGTGTGCGGACGTCAGCACTGATCCCAAGCTTGTCGCTTCCATCGCGATGGATCCACTGCCCTTCCCATCCATCGTCGCGCACGATTCGTTGCGGGATTCGCTCGGAATCGCTCGTCCGATCACTGCACAGGTTTACAACATTCAGGGTAACCCACTGCAGGGAATCGCACTGCGCTACGGGACGCCGGACTCGGGGGCACGCGTTGACACTTTGCGGGGGTACGTCGTGGCCGACACCGCACGCGCGACCGCAGTGCGTCTCTTCGCGTCTGCCGGTACGCTCCAGGCGGCACCGGATACGATCTACATCGTTCCTGCTCCCGACACGGTGGCGCAGCTCAATCCCACGGATTCGCTGCTATACTCCCTGACCGACACCACTCCGGCGCTTTCCAACCCGCTGCAGTTCCAGTTGCTCCACCACATCGGCGTCACGACTCCTGTACCGGTGAGGTCGTATCTCGTGAGCTACGCCATCGCCTACCCAGTGGACACCATGCTCGCGCAGCTCATGTCGCGCGACGGTTCACGCAGGTCCGGCCTCGACACGACCGCGTCCGATGGCACTTCGGCGCGGCGCGTCAGGGTTCGTCCTCTCAGCCTCCGAAATGCAAATGATTCCGTTGTGGTAATTGCCACGGTGAGGTATCATGGTGTGCGCGTTCCCGGCACACCTCTCCGCTTCGTCCTGAGAGTCAAGCCTCACCCGTAAGACTGGAGTCTCGAATGGTACTGGCGAACGGCGGGCCGCGTCCTGCCACTGGTACTCTCACCGAGCTTTTCTTCAGAGCAATTGACCGGTTCGACAAGCCGGACGCGCTTCAGGTCAAGATCGGGGGCCGCTTCGAGCCCATCTCGCACCGCACCATAGTCGAACGAGTGAGGCACCTTTCGTTCGCCCTCGCGGACATCGGCGCGCGCCCCGGCGATCGCGTCGCGATCCTTTCCGAGAACCGACCTGAGTGGGCCATCGCGGATTACGCGTGCCTCACGTCGCAACTCACGGATGTAGCGGTCTATCCAACGCTCCCCGCTGCACAGATCGAGTACATCCTCAAGGACTCGGGCGCTGTAGCGGTATTCCTGTCGGGTCGCGAGCAGGCGCTCAAGGTCGCGTCGATCCGGGACAATCTCCCTGCGCTCAAGTGCGTCATCAGCTTCGAGTCGGTCGGCGACGAGCTCGCGGACATGACGATCGCCGAATTCGAGCGGAGAGGAGCGGCAGCGGAGCCGCCGAACGCAGCAGCGCTGCACCGCGAGCGAGCGCTCCGTGCCCGACCCGACGACATCGCGACATTTCTCTACACGTCCGGAACAACGGGCGAGCCGAAGGGGGTGATGCTGACGCATGACAACATTCACTCGAATGTTCTCTCCATCTGCGACCTGATTCCATTCACGGGTAGCGATGTGTGCCTGAGCTTCCTTCCGCTATCGCACATTTTTGAGCGCACGATAGGGCACTACCTCATGTTCTCGTCCGGGACGTCCATCGCGTACGCCGAATCGGTGCTGGTCGTTCCCGAGAACATGCTCGAGGTGCGGCCGACGCTGATGGTGTCGGTGCCGCGCCTGTACGAGAAGATGTACGCGCGCGTCCTCGAGAGTGCCGCCACAGGCGGCGCTGCCAAGCGAAAGCTTTTTGACTGGGCACGCGGTGTCGGCGAAACGGTGGCGGAGGTGAGGCTCGCTCATGGCGCACCTTCGCGATTGCTTGCACTTCGCCATCGCGTTGCCGACAAGCTCGTGTTTGCAAAGATTCGCGCGAGAACCGGCGGAAGATTGCGCTTCTTCGTCTCCGGCGGCGCGCCGCTCTCAGCCGAAATCAACAAGTTCTTCTACGCGGCCGGCCTGACTATTCTGGAAGGGTACGGCCTCACGGAAACGTCGCCGGTGGTCACGTGCAATACTCCCCGCGCGATCCGGATAGGAACGGTGGGAGCCGCTATCGGCGGTGTCTCGATCGCGGTCGCGGACGATGGCGAGATTCTCACGCGCGGCCCGAACGTCATGGCAGGCTATTACAACAAGCCGGCTTTGACCGCTGAAGCCATTGACCCCGACGGATGGTTTCACACCGGAGACATCGGCGAGCTGCGCGACGGCTTCCTGTTGATAACCGATCGCAAGAAGGATCTGCTCGTCACGGCTGGCGGCAAGAACATCGCTCCGCAGCCGATTGAGGCGCTGATGAAGCGCAGCAAGTTCGTCGCAGAAGCAGTATTGATTGGCGACCGCCGAAAATTTCCGATGGCCCTGATCGTGCCGGACTTCGATCAGCTGGAGCGGTGGGCGCGCTACAAGTCGCTGGAATTCGGTGATCGCGCACAGCTCATCGGGCTGCCTGAAGTGCACGCAAAGATGGAACGCGAGGCGCTTGGAGACTTGGGCGAACTCGCCAGCTTCGAGATGCCGAAAAAAATTGCGCTGCTCCCAGCCGAGCTGTCCCTTGAGCGAGGCGAACTGACTCCCACGCTCAAGGTGAAACGCCGCGTGATCGACGAGCACTACAAACCGGTCATCGACGCCGTGTACGCGAACGCCGAACTCCCCGGCTCAGCGCCTTCGAAGAGCCACTAGCGGTCCGCGCTTTTCGGCGACGCGGAGGGCGTCATCGTGTGCGACTTCCTGGAGCGCCGATGGCAGATCGACGGAAACCGGGAGCACCATTCGCCCGCCCGGTGCGAGCGCGCGCGCCGCCGCTTCAACATCGTGGGTGTCCCAGCCTGGCTCCCCGATCGCGATACCGCGGAGTCCCCCATCCGCGAACGGAAGCCGCCTTCCGGTACGAATGATTCCGAGCCGGTCCGACTCCTCGAGCGCCACCAGCGAGTTGAGTGCGAACACGCGAGACCCGCTCACTTCGGCGACCTCCGCGGATTTCGTCGCCCAGGTTCCGATCAGCGCGATGACTGCTCCCTCTGATACATCCAGGAACGCGGCAACGCGCACCGCTCCGTCATCATCACTATCGTCTACGGGCTCGACCAGCGAGGTATTCGTTTCTGGTGGACGAAAGCACGCAACTCCATTCTCGATCGCGTACTCCGCTCGACAGGTCGGGCAACCCATCACAGCATTCACGACAAACCGACCATCGCGATCGGTGATTGCTGTTACCAGTGGAATCTGCGGATGGTCCACGACGCAGCGCAGAGTATCCAGAAGCTCGATATACACTCGCTGCCCGCTGAATCAGGAGTGGGACAGTCGGAGCTCGTCAACGTTCACACCCGCTGCCTGTGATACCGCATAAAGTACTGCTGCGGCGACGGCGCCCGCCGGGAGCATGTTGCTGCGGTCCGGAGCTACACGCTCCATCTCGCCAAACTGGATTCCGTCCCACATCGCCGTATCTACGGGCCCCGGTGACACCAGTGTGGCTCTTACCCCCGAACCGCGCAGCTCGTCGCGTAGCACCTCGTGCATCGCGCGCGCCGCGAATTTGGCCGGAGAGTATGCGCCGTTTTCCGGAAATACATTCCGGTCCGCGATGGAGCCGAGCGTCACGAAATGCCCGGAACCGCGCGCGCGCATCCGCTCGACGAAGCCTCGCACCACGAGGAATGGCCCGAACAGATTCGTATCCACTACGCGCCTGAAAAGCTCGACCGGCATCTGGTCCAGCCGCGCCACCTCGAATATCCCCGCGTTGTTCACGACTATATCAGGCGCGTCGCCAAGTTCTGCGATCGTCTGGTGAACCATCCGGTCGACCGCCTGCGCGTCGGTGAGATCACAGGCAATGGCTGACGCGCCATGGCCAAGCTCGTCGGCAAGCGCACGAAGCGCCTCCAGTCCCCGCGCAACAAGGACAACGCGCGCACCGTTCGCGGCGAAGGATCTCGCGATCGCGCTCCCGATGCCGCGGGAGGCGCCGGTTACCAGCGCCGTGCGATTCGCGAGCGAATTGCTCAGAGCGTGGACCCGCTCTGGATGAGCCGCAGAAACTCGTCTCGGGTCTTGGGGTCGTCCCGGAAACTGCCCAGAACGGCCGATGTCACGGTCTTGGAGTTCTGCTTCTGAACGCCGCGCATCATCATGCACAGATGCGCCGCTTCGATCACGACGCCGACGCCCTGCGGTTTGAGCACGTCGGTCAGGGCCTGCGCGATGTCAACAGTCAGCCGCTCCTGCACCTGGAGCCGCCGGGCGAAGATGTCCACGACACGCGCAAGCTTGGAAAGCCCGACGATCCGCCCATCCGGGATATAGGCGATATGCGCCTTCCCGAAGAACGGAAGCATGTGATGCTCACACATGGAGTACAACTCGATATCGCGGACCAGGACCATGTTCGAGTGTTCCTCCTCGAACATCGCATCGCCAATGACCGTGTGCGCGTTCTCATGGTATCCGTGGGTCAGAAATGCCATTGCACGCGCAACGCGTCCCGGCGTCTTGGTCAGGCCTTCGCGTTCGGGATCCTCTCCGAGCAGAACCAGTTGCCGTCGAACCGCCGCTTCATACTCGGATAGCTCGTCCGGCGAGGCGCCAGGAGGAGCCGAGTCGTCCGTATCAAGCGTCGCAGCGAAGTTA
>JALYYT010000022.1 GCA_030946285.1 Gemmatimonadota bacterium | reverse complement strand
GCGGTGTTCCGTGCGCCGGAGGACACCTGCCTCATCCGGATGCAGCACTGATGTCAGAACGCCGATGAGGCGGGTGGGCCGCACGGGGAGCGAATAGATGGCATCGACGCCGGCTGCGCGCACGGCGTCGACGTTCGGCTTCCTGCGAGGCTGTGCCAGCGCGACAATGGAACCGATCGCGCCTCCGAATTCCGCTCGGAGCTCACGAACGGTGCGGATGGGGTCGGCACCAAGCAGCGCCACGTCCACAAGCACGGTGTCGTAGCAGTTACCCGCCGCGACAGTGCGCCGGAGAGTGCGCCTGGTGTCCGTCAATGTGCGTGCGCCGTCGGCGGCCGCACCCCAATCTGTCAGGTACTGCCTGAGCGTGATACGCGTAAGCTTGCCAGCCACAGCCACGAGAAAGCGCGTTCCGCCGAGTGACGCTGCGCTCGGAGCCGCGGCAAGTCGGGGACCCCGCTGTGCGACGACGGAAAACTGGAAAGCGCTTCCCTCACCCGGGACGCTCGCCACGTCCATGGTGCCGCCGAGGAGCTCGACAAGATTCTTCGAGATTGCGAGACCGAGACCGGTACCACCGTACTTGCGAGTGGTGGAGCTGTCAGCCTGCTGGAAGGGCTGGAATAGGCGGCTGCGTGCGTCGGCGTTGAGGCCGATGCCGGTATCGTTCACCTCGAATCGAAGTTCGACATTGGAGTCCGTTTCCGAGGCGACAGTGACGTGTACGTAGACACGCCCGGCGTGGGTGAACTTCAGTGCGTTGCCAACGAGATTGAGGAGAATCTGGCGCACGCGACCCTGGTCGGTTCGCACAATGGCCGGCACCCTGGCATCCACGTAGAAGCCGAGCTCGAGATCCTTCTGCAACGCCTGGTCGGCGAGCAGCTCGATGACCTCTTCTACGGTCGTGCGCACGTTGCAGTCTATGATTTCGATCTCGAGCCGGCCTGCTTCGATCTTCGAGAAGTCGAGAATTTCATTAATGATCGTGAGCAATGCCTCGCCCGAGGAACGCACTGTGTCCACGTACTCGCGCTGCTCCTGGCCCAATCCCGTGTCGAGGAGGAGGCCGGTCATCCCGAGTATGCCATTCATTGGCGTGCGGATCTCGTGTGACATTCGGGCGAGAAACTCACTCTTCGCCTGATTGCCCTGTTCGGCCTTCTCCATCGCCTCCGCCAGCTCCAGCGTGCGTTCGCGAACCTTCTGGTCAAGGCCGGACAGGATCTGCTGCATCTCACGCATCAGTGTCTCACGCTCGGTGAGCACACCTCTGATGCTCGCGTGGACCTGCCCGGCATCGGCCCGCGTTACCGCCGTTGCCGCGGCGCTCACGAGCTTCAGCGATCTGACGCGGCGGAGGAGCATCAAGACGAGAACGGCCTCGATGATGATGCCGAGGCCAAGAAGAATGGGCGACGCGAGCATGGTTCTACTTCGCGGCCATGCGCTAGTGCGCGATTCTACTGGACTTGGAGTCCCAGAAGATCGCGTCGGCAGCCGCCTGTCGCTCGAACGAGTTCTCCGTGGAAGCTGACTCGCTGAAGGTCGGTATCTGCTCGTTGGAAATGCTCGCCGCTTCGGCACGTCCACCGGAAAGCAGCGCCGATGTGGCGTGCAGCCTGCGCTCGATGTCCTGCAGCATCTGCGAGACATGCCCGAGCTGCTGCGACGTGATGTCCTGGAACTGCAGTGATCCCATCACGGTGAAGAGCTCTTCCCTAATCCGCGCGCGAACGATCATGGCTTCCATTGCCGTGTCTTCGCCGTTTGCGGTTACGTCGAGCTCATCGAGGCGATCGAGGAGAACGTGCGACTGCTCCAGACCATCCATCATGCGACCAGCGGCTATCTCAGTCGCCGACGTGACTTCGGTCAGCTTGAGCGTGCTGTCGTGAATCTCCTGGAGGGTTACTCCTTCCAGAGCCTCGCGGCTGGTGTGAAGGGTGCACAGCACCTGCGCGATTTCGCTGGAAGCGCGCTGCATCATCGCCAGGAGAACCGCTACCTGGTTACCACGCAGCGAAATCTCGTGGCCGTCTTCACGCAGCTCCTCGAGCTCGCTGTCCACGAGCCGCAACATCGTTTCGGAGTCGTAAAGCACGTCGGCGATGCGCGAATTTGTCATGTCGGCCTAGGCGACCCGCGTAGCGAGCACCGCGTCGATCTTCTCGCGGAGCACCTGTGGAGTAAACGGCTTCACGACGTAGCTGTCCACGCCCGCTTCCATAGCGGTAAGGATGTCGTCGCGGACGCTTCGTGCGGTAACCATGATGAGCGGCATGGATTTCGTGTCTTCATTGGACCGGATTGCGCGCGTCAGCTCTGCGCCGCTCACTTTCGGCATGTTCCAGTCAGTGATGACAAAATCCACGGACGACATCTTTTCCAGTGCCTCCGCACCGTCACTCGCCTCCACTACGTCGGTGAATCCGACGCGCTGCAGGGAATTCACTACGATACGGCGCATTGTGGCAGAATCGTCAACAACGAGGAAGCGCATGTGCTTGGCTCCAGAAAGGCTTTTATTGATTTACTCCTAGACGTCGCCGCTGCGAATTACAGCGCGCGCGACCTGATCGGCCATGCCGAGAGAGTTGTACGCTCCCGAAAGGATCCTCGACCGGATCTGATCGGCTCGGCTCGGATCGATCGAGCTGGCAGACTGCGCGGACGTGCCGTCGCTCGCGAGCGCCAGGCCGGCATCGGAGATCTCGACAGCATCCGATCCACGAGCGGTCGAGGCAGGCTCGGTAGCCGACTGGGAATTGGCCGAAGCCTGCGCACGTTTGAGCGCATCAATACGGACCGAGTCACCTGCAATTTTGTTTACGTTCATGTAAATCCTCCTGCGTTCTAGTATCGGATGAAACGACCCGTTACTTTACCGCTCACGAGTCGTTTATTTGCTCAGCGAACCAGGTTGAGCGTCGGGGGCGCCTGGGGCGGTTCGGGAGCGCGGTAGGTCGCAAGTGCGTGTGGTGTGGAATCGAGAGATTTCAGCGCGTATGCCACGTGACCGCAAAGGTCAGCCATCGTATCACGCGACTCTGCCGCCTCGGACGTTTCCGGTGTCTGCTCGGCGGCATCGAGGTCCGGAACCGCACCCTTTCCGGCGTTGACGTTCCGGACGACGGATTCGACGAGGCGTTCGATATTCTCCTCGAGATGAATGCCCGGGTCCGGCACGGTCACTTACCGCGCGAATCGTACAGCGAATCACCCGGCTGAGCGCTGGCACCCGCGGGCCACTGCGTACGCGCGGCGATGACCCACGATTCGTGGAGGCTTGACGCCATTTCCATGATCTTTGTGAGTCGGACTACATCGAGCGTTCGGCCGACGGCAAGGATCTCTGTACCGAAGTATGCGTAGAGCGCGGACAAGCGCTGCGCGAGCTCCCCGCCCTTCTCGCGATCCAGCGAGCCCATGAGCTCGATTACTATCGCGGAGGCCTTTTCGAGACTGGCAGCCTTGCCCTCGAAGTCGCGCTGCTGGATCTGAACGGCGGCACGCCGCAGGTGCGCGAGAAGGTGCTCGTAAAGCAATGGGACGAGCCATTCCTTCGACCGGCTGACCACATCGTTCTCAAGGTACTTGGAGGTATAGGCGCTGTATCCCATGCTGGCCAGTTTCGGGCGAGCCAAGGTAAAACTTGAACAAAGCTTCACCTGACCGGCAGCCAATGGTACCGGCGGTGGCCTTGAGCGCTATCCGCGACGGTCCAGGAACCGCTCCGGGTCCCGGCGATAAGCTGGAGGCAGGCCGGCATTCGAGGGAGAATCACCCAGCTGCCGAAGTTCGCGGCCGGTATTCTCGCGCTCGATCATGCAGGCCACTGCGAGACGCGCGGAGCCGCTGTCGAGCGTCTGGGCCCGTGAACTGGCAGCGAAGCTTCTCCGCCTTATCTCTACCGCCCGCGGGCCGGAAAACTGGCCGTCTGCGACCGCGGCGACCAGCGGCGTGAATCGCTTGCCGCAGTTGCTGGCATCCCGCGCGAGCTTGTCGCCGCGCGATGCCATGTCGAACAGACCGGCAAAGTTGGCCGTGCGTACGAGAGCCTGCTGAGTGTCGAGCAACGTCTCGTACTGGGATATCAGAACGTCGAACTCGTCCAGTGCCTGTACTGCCTTTGCGTGCGCCGTTGCCGGTACATCCGCATCCGGTTTCCTGTTCAATTACCCGCCCGTCTTGGAGGACGTACTGCTGCTACTGGTGCCTGTAGTCGGGAAGGCAGCAAGGAACGAATTGCCCTGCGCGCGGATCCGGGAGACCAAGCTGTCCATTGCCGAATACTGCTTCATCAACGCGGCCTTCTGCATGGCGATTCGCGCCGTGAAATCTGCAAGGCGATGCTGCTGGATACCGATTGTGTCGTTGAT
>JALYYT010000021.1 GCA_030946285.1 Gemmatimonadota bacterium | reverse complement strand
CGCTGGATGACACCGCCAACGTGAAAGCCGCCACTAGGTTGTTGAAGAGCGCGAACTGTTTTGGATTCAGCAGCAGGGCGTCTGCCACCGTCAGCTTTTGCCGGCTTCGGCCTCTACGTAGGAATCCGTAGGCAGGCACGAACATATCAGGTGCCTGTCGCCGTAAGCGCTCTCCACGCGCGCGACCGCGGGCCAGAATTTGAAATCCCGTGTCCAGTCAGCGGGAAATGCGGCTTGTTCCCTCGTGTAAGGGTGCGTCCACGCCGTCGAGACCACCCGGCTCATTGGGTGGGGCGAGTTCTTTAGCACGTTGTCCTGTCTGTCTGCCGCGCCCGTCTCGATCTCCCTTATCTCCTCTCGGATCGAGATCATCGCATCGCAGAACCGGTCCAGCTCTTCCTTCGGCTCGCTCTCCGTCGGCTCGATCATCAGCGTTCCCGGGACCGGAAACGAGACGGTCGGCGCATGGAAGCCGTAGTCCATCAGACGCTTCGCGATGTCCTCCACCTCGACGCCGCTGGACTGCCGCACAACACGCGTGTCGACAATGCACTCATGCGCCACAGTCCCCTGCGCGCCCTTGTACAACACCGGGAAATGCGGGTCGAGCCGCCTGGCGATGTAGTTCGCATTCAGTATCGCGATCTTCGTCGCGTACTCGAGGCCCTCCCCTCCCATCAGCTTGATGTAGGAGTAGGAGATCGGAAGAATGCTCGCGCTGCCCCACGGCGCCGCCGAAACCGCTCCAACCTCATCGCGTCCGTTGAGCTTCACCACGGGATGACCGGGCAGGAAGTGGACGAGATGCTTCGCCACACCGATCGGGCCCATTCCCGGACCGCCGCCGCCGTGCGGGATGCAGAAGGTCTTGTGAAGATTGAGGTGACACACGTCGGCGCCCACATCCGCCGGCCGGCACAAGCCGACCATCGCATTCATATTCGCCCCGTCCATGTACACTTGTCCGCCGTACTTGTGGACGATGTCGCAGACCTCCACGATGGACTCTTCGAACACTCCGTGGGTCGATGGGTAGGTAACCATCAGCGCCGCGAGCTTCAGCGCGTACTCTTCCGCCTTCGAGCGCAAATCCTCGACGTCGATGTTTCCACGATCGTCGGTCCGAACCACCACGACTTTCATCCCGGCCATCACAGCGCTCGCCGGGTTCGTCCCGTGCGCCGACTGCGGAATGAGGCACACGTTGCGGTGCCCCTCGTTGCGCGACGCATGGTATGCATGAATCACCAGCAGCCCCGCGTACTCTCCTTGCGATCCGGCATTCGGTTGCAGCGAGACGGCCGAGAATCCGGTGATCTCGGCCAGCGCCCGCTCGAGCTCGTCGAACAGCCGCTGGTATCCCTCCGTCTGGTCGAGCGGCGCGAATGGATGGATCTTGGCAAATCCCGGCCACGTGATAGGCATCATCTCCGCGGTGGCGTTCAGCTTCATCGTGCAGGAGCCGAGTGGAATCATCGAGTGCACGAGCGAGAGATCACGAGACTGTAGCGTGTTCATGTACCGCAGCATCTCGGTCTCGGCGTGATGCTTGTTGAACACCGGGTGCGTGAGAAAGGCAGTCGTGCGGTTGAACCGCTCGTCGTAGCGGAAGTCGACGGCTGACACCACGTCGTCGAGAGTGAAGCCGGGCTCCTTACCCTCATTGAATGCCGTAAAGAGGTTCTCGATGTCTTCGTTGCTCACCGTCTCGTCCAGCGCGATGACAATGCTCCTGTCGTCCATCGCGCGAAGATTGATCCGCCGGTTGCGCGCTTCGTCGAGTATCGCCGACGGGCTTCGTTTTCCCAGCGCGACGCGAATGGTGTCGAAGTAATCGTCGTGGGCGATAGCGAAGCCGAGCCTGCGCAATCCTTCGGCGAGCGCCGTCGTGTATCCGTGGACTCTCTTCGCGATGCGCGTAAGGCCCTGTGGACCGTGATACACGGCGTACATGCTGGCCACTACTGCCAGCAGCACCTGCGCAGTGCACACGTTGCTGGTCGCCTTCTCCCGGCGGATGTGCTGCTCTCGCGTCTGGAGCGCCATTCTCAACGCCGGCTTGCCATCGGCGTCGCGGGATACGCCGATGATGCGTCCCGGGAGCTGCCGCTTGAACTCCTCCCGCGTCGCGAAGTAGGCCGCATGCGGGCCGCCATATCCGAGCGGAACCCCGAAGCGCTGGCTGTTGCCGACGACGACGTCCGCGCCCCATTCGCCCGGCGCAGTGAGAAGCACGAGACTGAGCAGGTCCGCGGCTACCGTCACCAGCGCATCCGCCGCGTGTACCCGCTCGCACGTCTTGGTGTAGTCGATGACCGCGCCGTCCGTCGCCGGATACTGCACGAGTGCCCCAAACACTTCCGGTCCGATCTCGAAGTCCGCGTAGCTCGACACCCGCACCTCGATTCCGCGGACGCTGGCGCGCGTCTTCACCACATCGATCGTCTGCGGATGACATTCCGACGCGACAAGAAATACTTCCTTCCCCGGCTTGCCCTTGAGCGCGTAGCTCATCGTCATCGCCTCAGCCGCGGCCGTCGCCTCATCCAGAAGTGAAGCGTTCGCGATCTCCAGTCCGGTGAGGTCGATCACCATCGTCTGGAAATTGAGCAGCGCCTCGAGCCGGCCCTGCGCAATTTCTGCCTGGTAGGGCGTATAAGCGGTGTACCAGCCCGGATTCTCCATGATGTTCCGCAGAATCACGGGCGGCGTTACGCAATCCGAATACCCCATGCCCATGAACGACCGGAACACCTGATTTTTCGCCGCCAGCGCATGGAAATACGCCAGCACTTCGGGCTCCGTAACTCCCTTCGGCAGGTCGAGCCCGCCGCGGAATCGGATCTTCGAGGGAACAGTCGCGTCGATGAGCGCGTCGAGGGACGCAAAGCCGAGCGTTTTCACCATCTCGGTTACATCGCGCTCGTCCGGTCCTACATGTCGTGGAACGAAAGATTCAGCAGGAGGGATGGCTGCCTCGACCTGCTTGATTGTAGTGCTCATAAGAGTGACAATTTAACACTCTATGCACCCCCGGCGA
>JALYYT010000409.1 GCA_030946285.1 Gemmatimonadota bacterium | reverse complement strand
CGGCGTGACGCGTGCAACCCACGCGTCAAACTCGAACGGATGCACGCCGAACCGAATTGCGTTTCCCGCGTGCAGACTTCTGAACTCGTCAAGAACCAGCTTAACAAATTGGTCCCTGTCCGTGCGGTTGACCGATGCCGCCATCGCAGCCTGGATTGTGGATGTGTTCGCGGGCAATTCTCCTTCCACGATCGCGCGAACTGTTGTACTGAGCGCGACTCTGTGGCGTAGCCGGAACATGTCGGGCGGTGCCAGGTGGCTCTGAACTGCCGCGTATTGCTGGCAGGAGCGCTCGTATGCCCACGTGAATACGTCGCGCAGCAGCTCGACTCGTTGCATCTCGTACACGCCCAGGAGTCCGTCCACATACGCGCGCTCGGGGACGTCCAGGAATGAGAGTGGAACGAGGTTGTCCCTGATCAGCGGGATGTTGGCAGCGAGGCGCGATACGCGCTTGTTCGCGTCCTCGAAGGGTTGGAGATAAGGCAGGTGCACCATCAGAAAGAACGCTTGCTCGAACGGGTCGGTAACTTCGCTGGCCAGCTCAAGTACGAAGCCGAAAAGCTCCTCAACGCGCTGCGGGAGCGCGATTGGCACGTAGACGCTCCCGCCGATTCCGACGGCGCGCGTACGTAGTGTGCCGCACGCCATCGGGTCGGCCAGCAAGCCGTCGGACAGCAGCGCGTGAAGTGCGACGATCGTGCGACGATCGATTGCGATGTCTTCCGCGTTGTTGACGAGATACTGGATCGCAGCCTTATGATTGAGGATCATCTGCGTCTCCAGGGCGTCCTTGCCTTCGGCGACCTGGCCTGCCTGGATGAGGCGCTCGGTATCCAACCGCGTGTACGTGTTGCCTTCCAGCCGCGACGAAGCCCACGAAAGATCGATCAGCAGACGATCGAGAATCTCTCGTGCGAAGGTGCCTGCGGGGGCTTCTCCGCGGGGTGACCGGCCAAGTTGGTGAAATTGGTCCCGCAGTTCCGGCGGAAGGTATGATGTGACGTTCGGGACATACGCATCGAGAAAGCTGACTTTGTACGTGGTGGGCGTCCGTCCCGACGGTGACTGGCGCACGTATCGCTTGATCGCTGTGGCTTCCGGTGAGATCGGGACGTACACTTCCGCAGTTGCGTTGGCGGTCAGCGCCAAGGTTGCACTACCCGTGACGTTTGCGGTCGCGGCGCCCTTGGCGATCCCGGTGGCCGCGTTAGTTGGGCCAGGCAAGTCGTACTTCAGCGCTCTCCCCTCGCCGGCGGTGACCAGTCGGCCTTCGGCTACCAGGGCGGCAAGCCGGCGCTGAAGGGTCCGACGGGAAACGGAAGTTCCGATCTGTGCAAATAGCTCCTCGATAGCCGCGCCTCGGGGAAATTCGCCCGCGAGGACAACCAGGCTGTCCAATTCTGCTTGCCGATCGGCCTTTTTCATGTTCGAGCCCCCTCCTTTGGCGCGCAATACGTCTGTCGCGCCATTATTCTGGCGCGCAAATCAATATCGCGCCATTATTTTTGGCGCGCAAGGCCCCTTATCACGCCATATTTGTACTTTCAGATCGGTTTTTCGCGTCGATTCCTGGCAGTCCGCATTTGAGTCTGCTGGTGACGTCAGCTAACGCCACTACGCAGTCCGGGTCAGCAGGCAAGCGGCGAACTGCTCAAACGCGGTACCGACCACGCGGCGAGCCCGGGTGCCCAGAGAAGCGTCGGGTCGGCCTCCGGAATCTCATACGTGAGCGCCACTGCAGCCTTCGCAGCTTCAGTCAGAAGGCCACGCCGAGTACAATGCGCGCAGTCGGGATTCCGTCGAGGGTGGCGTAAGGCTGACTTCCGAAAAACCGCTTGGCGCCGATTCCTGTACCGATCACAAACCGGCGTGACGGCCCGAGCAGCCAGTTGTAATCCAGCTCGAAGCCGAGCGTGGGGCGGTCCGTGACTCGGAAATCACACGTGTCAAAGCAGAAAATGTCCGCAGTCTCGTGTGTCACTCCGCCGGAGAGCGCGACCGAAAAACCATCCGGTGCGCGTTCTGACGGATAGTACCTCAGCTTCACTTCGCTCGTGATATACGTGAAGTCATTGGGCTTGTAATATGTACCTGCCAGTCCGATGCTTGTGCTTCGCGCGATGACGCGCTCGTACTCGACGCTGTACACGTTGAAAACGATGCCGAAGGGATTGACAAGAAACAGGTTTCGTCGAGCTGTGTCTGGTACCGATC
>JALYYT010000407.1 GCA_030946285.1 Gemmatimonadota bacterium | reverse complement strand
GAGGACAACCGAAGTGGGCATCGCGTGTACCGCGGCGACAAGCCGTTCCTCGCCACGCACACGAACCCGGATTACCCCGGGTTCGATCTCAACCAGTCTGATCAGACCCGCATGGATGTCTGGCTTGCGGAGTTCGCCGGGTATGTCAGGGCAGGTGTGATGCCCCAGCTGGAGATCGTTCGTCTGCCCAACGATCACACCGCCGGCGCGCGGCTGGGTTCTCGAACGCCGCGTGCGTTCATGGCCGACAACGATCTCGCGCTCGGCCGCATGATAGAAGCCCTGTCACGGTCGCCATTCTGGAAGAACACCGTGGTGTTCGTCGTGGAGGATGATGCGCAGAATGGGCCCGATCACGTGGACTCGCATCGTGCTCCGGCATTTGTCATCTCCGCCTACAATCGGGGTGGACTTATCCACCGATGGACCAACACTACAGACGTGATCGCGACTGTGAGCGAGATACTTCACATCGGCTCGCTATCTCAGTTTGACTACTACGGGCGTCCACTGCGGGATATATGGGCGACCACACCGGATCTTGCCCATTACACGACGATCGAGCCGGCCGTCGATCTGAACGAGAGAAATACGAAGACCAGCGTCGGCGCCGCTGAATCGGCTCGGCTCGATCTGTCCGAGGAGGACCGGGCTGATGAGGATCTCTTCAACCGCATTCTCTGGGAGACCATCAAGGGTCGTGGGACGCCGTACCCAGGTCCGGTGCACATGTCCGGATTGGAATGGCGTCGCGCTCGCTAGCGACGTTCCTCTGCGTGCGGGCTGCGTAGTTCCCGCGCCACCCAGCAGTTCCACGACGTCCCGTTCTACGCGCCCGGTCTGGCGGCGAGGTGCGAGCGCGCAAGAAGCTCCGTCAGCTTATCGAGCCAGGAGCTGAATGGAGCGCGGTGGCTCAGCGCGCCGAGAATCGCACTTGTGACAGCGCCGAGCAGCGCACCGCCCAGCACATCGCTTGGATAGTGAGCTCCAACGAAGACACGGGCGAACGCCATGACAATGGCTGTAAGCAGTACCAGTGCGGCGGCTCCGCGATTGAAACGGTACAGCATTGCCGCAAGGGCGAATCCGAGCGTGGCATGGTCGCTTGGAAAGGAGGTATCAGCCGCGTGCGCGATGAGCAGGGTGACGTTATGCGCCAGATATGGTCGCGGTCTCGGGAGGAGAATGCCGATGAGCTGGCCGATACCGAGAGCAACGAGTCCCGCTGTTCCTGCGAGGAATGCGCCGCGCTGGTTGGCTGGCTTCCAGGTGAGCCACAGTGCCAGGAGGACGATGGCGAAGAACTCCGGCGAGTACTTGGCGAAGCCGACCATTATCCCATCGAGCACGGCACTGTGGCCAGCCATCGAATTGACGACCCGGAAAACAGCGTAATCCGGTGATGAATGAGGCGGCGCTATTGGCGCAGCTGCAAGTAGAGAGCTGTGCCGCCATTGAATCGCTACTCTGGCGAAACCCATCACCATTGCGCGGGGATCACTCACGCGATGGCGACTCCATCGCGCGTCGGTACGACTGACGCCGGGAGGAATACACTGTCGAATACGTTGTTAGCGTGACGGCAGTCGTAGCGGTCGAACATAACGGCGGCACAGGTACCAAGCCCTGCCGCGCCAACGACGTCACTCGCGCAGTGCCCATTCTCACAGGGCCTGGCGTCGTGGATCATCGCCATACGTTGGTAATCGGAACGATACTTGTCGGAAGCAGCGACGGTGATAGGCCGAAATTCTGCTCGATCGTGCGAAGCAGACTGTAGTGGCTGTAAGGGACGCTGGAGGAAGCGCCGGGCCGCACCATGCCTCCCAGCAATACCGTGTAAATACGGTTGGGTCCCGAGCCGAAGACCTGGGACAGGAGCGGATTGAACGACTCGTCGAACGTCACCACGATGAGTGTGTTGCGCATCAGGGTGGAGTCAGTGAGTAGCGGGCGGAGAAAATTCCCGAGCCAGGCCACTGCAGTATCGAGTGGCGCATTGTGGCCGTCGTGCACGAGATTCGGCTCGATGTATGTGTACGATGCGAGCGAATCCTGCCGGAACCACTTGAGGTTGCGGACGTTCGCACACAACGCAGGATTGCTATGGAAAGCCTCGAAGCTGAGAAATGGAAGGTGCTTGCGCGCGTAGAGTCCCGACTGGCGCGTGAAGTCACAGCGTGACGGCGTTGCGGAAAGCTCCGGATAATCCTCGGCGAACACGTTCCACGACACACCCTTTGCCTCCAGGCGATCTATGATATCCGGTGCGTTGATGCGGAGTTGCGCGTCGCCAAAATCAAGCGCGCGATACGCGTCCGGATCATGGCGCGCCCTGGGATCGCTTCCGATGAAGGTATGTCCCGAAATCATCGCCAGGTAAGTCGGGTAAGACGGGTGAGCAACGCCGTAGTAATTCGCCAGCAGAGCGCCGGCGCGCGCTAGCGAGTCCATTGCGGGGACTGCCTCCACGCGTGCGGCGTCCTCGTTTTCAAGGACTACGACGACGACATGGTCAAACGTCGGAGCCGGAGGGGCCGCAGGCTGCGTCTGCGGGGTGGGTGGCGGGGGAGTGTTGCGCGCACAACCCGTCAGCAGCGCTGATGATGCGCAGAGAGTTACAATGAGACGGTCCACCGATCGCCAAACGATGTCGGAACGCAAGCTCAGCTTGATCAAAGTCATCCCGGTTTCCTCGAAATCTAGCAAGGCGCCCTGTCGGCCAGCGGACCTTGTGGTGGCTGATCGTCCGGTGTGAATGTTTGCACTGGCCATGGCATCGCACTCCCGGTGCAAATCTTGCCAAGGCGTAGTGCAAGCTTGTTATCTTGCCGTAAGGTTGAGCGGCTACTTTCCCCGAGTGCGAAGATTCTTGCAAGGAACCCGTTTCGCGTCGCTAATCGGCTGCGCGCTTCTTCCGATCAACATCATGGCCCAGCAGCCGGCGACCGCGCCGCTTCCTGGGCCGCTTGCGGTACGGGTGGCTTCTGGCGACACGCTCACCCTCGGGGACGCGCTGCTGGAAGCGCGAGCAGCAAACGCGCAGCTTCCCATCGCCACCCTCGGCGTTGACATCGCGCGTACGGCCGTGACTGAAGGACGTGCGAGCCGGTTCCCACGCGTTGGCGTCGAATCCGGCCTTAACGTGGGTGGACCGCTCGCTTACACCACCTCCCAGGGGTCGCTTCAACTTGTCGCGATGGACACGCTCTTCGCCGGCGGCCTGAGGCGGGCAAACATCCGCGCTGCGCGTTATCGCGTCGCCGGTGCCGGTGCTGGACTTCGAGTAGTGCAGAAAGATGTGGACCTGGCAGTGAGACTTCGCTTCGCAGAGTTTCTCCGCGCGCAGAGCGAGCTTGTCTTCCGTCAGCAGGGAATCGCGAGGCTCCGGACCTATCTGACTCAGGTCCAGCAACGCAAGGCCGCGGGTCAGCCGGTGGGCGGTGACGTGCTGACTACGCAGGTCCGGATCGGGAGCGAAGTGGCGCAACTGGCAGACGCGAATCGCATGCTCGCAGA
>JALYYT010000388.1 GCA_030946285.1 Gemmatimonadota bacterium | reverse complement strand
GTGCGAGCGCGTACTGCGCCAGCGTGGCCTTGTCGGCGCCAGGCAGCGAGCTCGCGCGCTGCAGGATCGCCGCCACGCTGTCCTGCTGGTTCGCCTGAGCGTACGAATCGGCGAGCAGGAGGAGCGCCTGCGGGCTGTTTGGATTCGCCGCAATTGAGCGCTTGAGCACGTCCACTGCTTCCGCCGCCCGGTTGTTCTTTCTGAGCGTCGAAGCGAGCGCAAGCAGCAGATCGGAGTTGTTGGGATACTTCTGAACGCCGGCCTGCAACGTGGTGATGGCGTCGTTCGGCTGGTTCAGATTGGTGTAGGCACCCGCCATGCGCGTGAAGTACATGGTGTCGGCAGCGGCCGTATCCGATCTGATGAGTTCCGGCCCGGTCGCGACCGCCGACTTCCAGTCCTTTGCCGCAAGGTAGACCAGGAAAGCGGTGTGGAGCAGCTGCGGGTCGCCGGGCGAGCGTTCAAGGAGTTCCTTAACGAGCGGAATGGCGTCATTGGCGTGTCCTGACCCGGCGAGCTCGTTCACGATCTGCGTGATGAGCTTGTCGTTGCTCGGGTCCGCGCGGATGAGCGCGAGAAGTGTTGCGCGAGCCTGCGTACTGTCGCCGATGACCTTGTACAGCTCGGCGTTGAAGCGAAGTGCGGCGACGCTGCCCGGATCCTGCTGGGCAATGAGGCGCGTCACAGTCAGCACCGAGTCCGCGAGCCGGATGGAATCCGCGTGCGTGGTCGCCTTCCCGTACTGGAAATAGAAGGCGTTCGCGCTGCAGAGGCGAGCGAGTGTCGCCTGCGGATACGCCGCGATGCCCTGGCGAGCCGCGGCGAGAGCGCCCGGTATGTCGCCGGCGCGAGCCTTCACGAAGCAGGAGTGTTCCCCGTCGAGCTGCTTCATCGCGTCACGAACCGACTTGGCGACGCGGTCCATCGCGTCGTCGATCTTGTTCGCGGTAGCGACTGGCAGCGCCTGTGACAGAGAGTTGTCGCGCGCGAGAACCATGCGGGCGTTCACCGTATAGCCGCCGCCGGTGGCGGCCCGATTCACCGTGCCTGTGACGTACTCGTCGGCGCGGAGAAGATTCGAGAGAGCCTTCTCGTCATTCGGCGCGAGCGGCTCGCTCGCGGAGAAGCCGGACTGCTCCAGCGTATTGTTCACGTCCTTCGTCGGCAGGACGTATACATCCTTCGGGTTGAAGGTGTCCTTGAGCTGATTACGAAGCTCGTCGGCGGCCTTCGCGCCCGTTCCCTTCTCCTGACTCTGGAAGGTCATGACGGTAATGCGTGCTTTGGCATCCTGCGCATGGGCCGGCTGGATGCCAGCGAAGGCGAGGGCCGCGAGCGCCAAAGAGTAGCGAGCGTTCAACTGATACTCCTCCAAAAGTGTAAACGTTTGTACACCACGACCGACGCCGTGTTCTCCAGACAGGTAAAGCCAAGATGGGCGAGGAGGGATTCGAACCCCCGACATCCTGCGTGTAAGGCAGGCGCTCTAACCAGCTGAGCTACTCGCCCCGAGTGCAGAAACCAAGCCGCTGCGCCGAAAACAACGCGCGAATGGTCAGCGTTTGAGGATCGCCACGGGAATAAGTACGCAGTACGCGATGACCAAAAGTACTGGGGCAGCCGTTTCACCGCCGCGCCAGAGATCGGCGTAACCGACCAGTAGCGTGGCTGCCGCGAGTCCCCACCATATGAATCTCCGATGGATCAACGGAGAAGTCGTGGCAGGTATGATCGTCGTGTCCTTGGGCATGGTCGCGAAGTGTACGGGTAACGTGAGTGACGTGTCAAGTTAGCTGGTTCACCTTAATCCGTTGTTAATTGAATCGTGTCTCACTCTTAACGTCGATCTTAACGTCGATCTCAACGTCGATCTCGACGTCGATCTCGACGTCGATCTCAGCGTCGATGCCGCCGGGGAGCGGCTCGCGCGCTGGTTTTCCGTCGCTTCGGACGCTTTGAAGTGCGCCCCTTTTTCGACCTGCGCCGGGACTCGGGCTCCGTCCAGCGCTGCGGGCTCGACGATCGGAATTTCGCGTTGACGACCGGTGCGCCCCGGTCCGCGTCCATGACGGCCAGCACGGCTGCGTCGGCAATATCGGCGCGAATGTCGTGAATCACGAGGGCCGGACGGCGAACTCTCGGATCGTCCACCCTGTTGGTCAGCAGGATCATGAACATCCGGCGGTCGGGATCTATCCACATCGACGTGCCGGTGAAACCCGTGTGGCCGAAGGCGCGCGGGCTGAGATACCGTCCGCACGTCGCCCGCACGTTGGCGGAGTCGCATGTGTCCCACCCCAGCGCCCGCGTCCCCGCTGCCCGACTCGTAAACAACTTCACCGTTTCCCGACGGAAGATGCGCGTCCCGTCGTACGAACCGCTGTCGAGCATCATCTGCGCGAACACCGCCAGATCACTCGCCGTCGAGAAAAGGCCGGCGTGGCCGGCGACACCGCTTAGCGCGGCGGCGTTTGCGTCGTGCACGCGGCCCCGCGGCGCGCCCGTGGGCGCCAGGTGCGCGAGGTCCTCGCGGGGAACGTGGAATGTGGTACTTACCATCCCAAGCGGATCGAATATCCGCCGCTCGGTGAAATCGTCCAGGCGCTCACCACTCGCGGCCTCCACGATGAATCCGAGCATGTCGGCGCCGAGATCGGAATACATGTAGCAGGTTCCGGGGGGGCATCCCTTTACCAGCGGCGTCGAAATCACCGCCGCTCGCGCAGCCGTCGGATCGCCCATCTGCCGCCACAACTCGCGGCCCGGCGGGAGACCGGACCGGTGGGTGAGCAATTGGCGGATCGTTACCGAATCCTTCAGACCTCCGGTAAAGCTCGGGATCCAGTGGACTACGTGATCATCCAGGTGGATCAGGCCGTCGTCCATCAGCGCCATGATGGCGGATGTCGTTGCAACGACCTTGGTGAGCGATGCAAGGTCGTATATCGTGGAATCCGGATCGACCGGCGCTGCCGTGGCAGACCAGTTGACTCTTCCGAACCCGCTTGCGAGCACCTCGCCGCCGTCGCGCCCGATCACCACCGCGGCGCCAGGATATCCGCCTTGCTTGATCCCCCGCCGTACGATGATGTCGATATCGGCGAGGCGCTTCGCCGACATTCCGGCACTGTCAGGCGGAATCGAGGGGAGCCTCACCTTGGCACGCGCGTGCCGCACGTAGTAGCCCGGCGGCGTCTCGCCGACGACGACCTCCCGGGGAGGTCTCGTCCGCAACGCGTACAGAAAAAGTGACACCATAATGGCCGCGCCGACGACTACAATCGTCGCGGTTGCCGCGCGCGAGCTTCTGATCCACGAAAACATCGAGATATCAAACGCACAGCCCGCGCCGCGCCGGTTTCACGAGTGAAAGTCGCTGCGGCTACGAGAAGCACGACACGATCACCGGTCGGCTCGCCGCTCGATCTATGCGTGCTTCGCTACTCTCCTCGCGAAAGCCACGCTCGACGCGGAACCTCGCCCCGGTCGGCGGTTGCCGCCATCTCGGCGCACTTGACGCTCCACGGGTTGAATCTGTTGACGGCGGCGCCGCGCTTCCACACGCCAACGGCTCGAGATTTTTCACCCGCCAGCCACAACGCGTGCCCCAGCTCGAAGTAGGCCTCGACGAGGTTCGGGCCCAGCCCGATGGCGCGCTCGAAGAATATCTGCGCGTCCTCGTACATCTCTCGCTCCGTGTAGACAAGGCCGAGGTAGAAGTTGGCGTACAGCTTCGCGCGCGCATCCTCATCCTGCCGCAACGCCTTCGACAGGTGCTCGATTGCCTCGCCGAAGATCCCCTTCTTGAGGCAGATGTAGCCCACGTTAATGCGGGCGAGAGCGTTCGCGGGCTCGCGGCCCAGCACGTACTGAAAGTTCATCAGTGCCGCATCGAGCTTGTCCTGCAGCATCTGCGCCCAGCCCAGGAGCGACTGCCCTTCCGTGCTGTTGGGAGCGAGATCGAGCGCCCGCGTCAATGCATCCTCCGCACCTTCGTAGTCGCCCAGCGAAATCCTGGACCAGCCGCGCTCGAGAAACGTTGATGCGCCGATGTGATCTTCGTGCACAACCGGTCGCGCGCCTGCAAACTGGGGTGCCATGGCGGGCGACGCACTTCTGCGAGCCTTCCATTTCTCGACCAGATCGCGGATATCGTCCTTCAGCCGCGTGAGTTGGCCCACGGAGCCATCGACGGTTCGATAAAGATCCATGAGCGACACCTTGAGCGCGGGATCGTCGCGCAACTGCCGCGATTCGATCTCGTGCCTCAGATGCTCGAATGTCGCGCGGAGCTCGGCTACGCTGTCAGCCATTCGATACGTTCTCCTGAAACAGCCGTGATGATCGCACTGGCCATGGACGACAACGACGCAACCACGTCCGCGCCGGCGTCAGCGAGCGCCGCACGCGGCATTCCGTAGATCGCCGACGACGCCTGATCCTGTACCAGCGCACGCCCTCCACGCGAACGGATCGTTCTCAGTCCGGACGCGCCGTCGCGACCCATCCCGGTAAGCACGACGCCGGTACATTCTTGGCCGAAGACACGCGCGGCAGACTCGAACAACAGGTCCGCGCTCGGCGTCGCCCCGGTCCGCGCAGCAGCCGCGAGAATGGAGAGCGTCGCAGATCCCGGCGCGCCGGTAATTACAGTGTTCACGCCACCTCGCGCAAGGTACACAGTTCCCTCGAGCAGGCGCTCGCCATCCTGCGCTTCGCGCACCGCGATGGCGCTTCCGCGGTCGAGCCGCTGCGCGAGCGCGGGCGTGAACTCTCCCGGAATGTGCTGGGCGATCACGAGCGCCGCGGGAATTGAATACGGCAGCATTGGAACGATCTCCGCCAGTGCGCGCGGTCCGCCGGTTGACGACGCGATGACGACCACATGATGCGCGTGCCGCTCCGTGTGAGC
>JALYYT010000384.1 GCA_030946285.1 Gemmatimonadota bacterium | reverse complement strand
GGGCGTGGATGAAATCCACGCCCCGCTTTTGCATCATGCCATCATGAGGTGGCGTGCGGCGAACTACCGATCGTTGCGATCTGTATTGCTGTTATCCGGATCCAGCGCGCGCTCGGCCTTGCCGACGTTCTTCTGGATCTTTCCCTTGAGCTGATCGCCGCGACCTTCCGCGTGCATGCTCGTATTGTCCACGGCGTCGCCGACGTCGCCCTTGACCTTGCCCATGGACTCTTTCGCCGAGCCCTTCGCTTCGTTGGCAGCGCCCTTTCTGTTGAGATCTCCCATCGCTTTATCCTCACGTTGTTAGCGTTTGCTTGCGTCACTGACTAAGGCAAGCGCCATGCCGAATCAGTCGGACGAATCTGTGTAACGAGCGTACACGAAGTTGGTCCGGACAGCGGACTGCCACTAGGTTTGTATGCATTGGTACACAACAGATAAGTTGAACTTCCCAATGAGAATCGTGAAGACAGTCCGCATCGCAAAAATATCTCGCGCGGCAGTTGCACTCACTCTCGTAACGGCCGCGGTTGGATGCGGCGATGCGCCAGCGGCGTTCGGGCCGACACCTGCGCGGGCGCACGCGAATGCGGACGGGCTCTTCGGATCGTTCGTGCGACGATTCACGAACGTCTACCGCGCGCCGCGTTACGCGCGAGCGCGGGAGCTGCTGCTCCAGAATGCGCTGACGCCGTCGCAGGTATACGGAGACACTTCCGTATGGACCGTGAACGGCCCCGATGGTTATCGCACACTTTTCGGCGACGCGAACTTCACCAACGGACGGTACGTATTCAGCAACACCGTGACCGATGACCCGGTTGAAACTCCCGGCGAAGGCCGACACATCATACGCCTGCACAAACTCGGTGGGGACGATTACGACTGGTTCACTGGTGTTGATTTCGCCGCCGGTACAATCACGGCAAGCGACTTTCACAATGTGATAACGCAGTGGATCGCCGCTTCGGAAGGACACGGCGAGGCCGCGCTGCGCGCTGGTTACCGCGGTGCGTTTCCCCGCACGACTGCGGCGCTCGGCAAGCTGTACTCGATCGACACACTGGTTGCGACACCCGATGCAGCGGGCGGGAGCACTCTTCACGCGGTCATTCACATGACGCCTGATGGTATTCGCGCACTTTATCCGGCGTACGCTGCGTACATGACCAAGTACGCCGACAAGGTGAAGCTCCACTTCACGCTCGCGGATTCCCGGGGGGCGCGATGGCTGGATGTCTCGTCGCGCGACGGCTATATCTCGCTGCACCTGCGTTCGCACGACGGCCACTTCGCGCCGCTGGAAGGCGCGATCCGGCCCATTCCCGATACGCTCGTCATGCAGGTGGATTTCACGGCGAAAATCAAACTGTTCACGGTCGGCGTCGAACGCATGACTGGCGAATGGGTGAATCTCCACTCCGAGCACGAACGCGGCTGGGCAATGCGGTTCACGCGCGAACCGGGATGGGTACTTCCTCCGGTCGTCGGCTACCTGCTCAAGTCGCCGCTTCGACGACCTTTCGAAGGGAGCGGCACCACGTTCCGTTTCACGGTTCGCGACCAGCCAGGTGGACAGACACTCATGAGTCGCCGAGGCACGACCTCGGTTCGGGAAAGCGCGATTCTGCGCTTCCTTGGCAAGCTCGGCGGCTCTGCCATGGGCGAGTTCGTGTCGAATGCCGAGGAAGAGGAGAATGCGTTCAACGCCGGCGTGTTCTCCGCAATGCGTGCAGACCTCAACGCGGCGATACGGTAATTCGCGCCGCTACTCCTCGAACGGGATCGTGATCTCCATTCCGTCACGCGCAACGACGGCGCCGGGATAGACCGACCTCGCCTGGGCTGCAAGTTCCTGCACATCGCGTGAGTATCGCGACGATATGTGCGTGAGTACCAGCCGCTTCACCCCCGCGCGTTCTGCGACCATCGCCGCCTCGCGAGCAGTCGAGTGGCCCGTCTCCAGCGCGAGGGGCGCCTCCTCGTCGGCGAAGGTGGCTTCATGAATCAGCACATCCGCCCCAGCGGCGATTACGACCGTAGCATCCGACGGCCGCGCATCACCGGTGAAAACGAGCCGGCGCCCTGCGCGCGTGGGCCCCACAAGCTCGGATGGATGGACCACACGTCCGTCAGGCAACGTTATCTCATGGCCCTTGTGGATCTGTCCCCAGAGCGGTCCTTCCGGTATCCCCATGGACCGGGCGAGGTCGGGATTGAAGCGCCCGAGTCTCGGTTTTTCGACTATCGCATATCCGAGTGCAAGCGCACCGCCGTGCTCGACCCCATACGGTACGATATCGTACCCGTGGCGCACCAGCGGCTCGTCTGGAGTCAACTCTACGTAGCTGATGGGGAAGTGCTGCTTGTCGCTGCCCAGGGTGACCGCCTGCCGAAGCAGCCGCTCCGACTTCGGTGGTCCGAACAGGGTCATCGGATCGGTCCGCCCCTGAAGCGCCATCGTCCGAATGAGGCCCGTAACTCCCAGGATGTGGTCGGCGTGCATGTGGGTGA
>JALYYT010000374.1 GCA_030946285.1 Gemmatimonadota bacterium | reverse complement strand
TCAGGTGTATACTCTTTTGATCTCGAAGCCCAGGGCGCCGTCGAGCGGGCAGCTTCCGCCTTCGGACCTCTCCCTGACGGTTTCCGGGACGATGTCCTTCCCGTAGTTTTCAGTTTCGATCCCCGATTCCTGCAGTGATGCAATCAATGAAGAACGCGATCGTCGCCTTCGGCTGCGCGGCGCTGGCACTCGCGCCCGTAATCGTGCGCGCACAGAATCCGACGGTGCCCGAGGGTGTCCGGCTTGGTCTCAATTACACGCTTGGGACGAAGCCAGGCGTGCTCGTGCTTCCCATGGATTCCACGGGCGGTGATTCGGTCCGCGCGATCCTGCAGCGCGACATAGACTATGACGACCGCGCAAACGTCGTCGCTCTGGACGATGCATCCGCATTCGGGATGATGCCCAAGTCAGGCGACAAGTTCAACTATCCGCTGTTCGCGAAGCTCGGCATAGTCGCGCTGCTGCGCCCCGAGCGCTCGATGACGGGCATAACGATCACCATGTACGACGTTGCAGCCAGGCGACGCGTCCAGGTGGGATCGTTTCCACTGCTCGCCAAGACCAACTCTCCGGAATGGCGGCTTGCGCTCCACCGTGCAAGCGACGAGGTGGAGCGATGGATATTCGGCACTCCCGGATCCGCGGCGACGCGCATTGTCTACAGCGGCGGCGACAAGCAGATCTGGGTCACGGACAGCGATGGCGAGAACGCCCGGCGACTGACAAACGTCTCGCTCGCGATGTCGCCGGCATGGAGTCCGGACGGCACAAAAGTCGTGTTTTCCGGATTTACGCCGAGTGGATCGCAGATAGCGGTTTACAGCTTTGTCACGTCCGATCTCCATTGGCTGAGCGGCACCGCGCGCGGCCTGAACATCACGCCAGTGTATTCTCCGGATGGGAGGAGCGTTGCTTACGCCAGCGGATCTGATCATGGTACCGACATCATGGTGATGAGTGTGGGAGACGAATCTCCCGCGCGCGCCATCACTGTCGGCAAGGGAAGCGACAATACCTCGCCGAGCTACAGCCCGGACGGACGCCAGCTCGCGTTCATGTCGGGAAGGGCCGGGCATCCGGAGGTCTACACGATGGACGCCGACGGAACGAACCCCACGCTGTTGACCGAATTCACCTACGGCGAGCAGGCGTACCGGGCATCGCCGGACTGGTCCTCCGACGGTCGGCGCATTGCCTACGAATCACGCATCGACGGCAACTTCCAGATCATGACGATCGATCTCCGGGACCGCTCGACCAAGCAGTACACGAGCGACGGACAGAACGAGGATCCATCCTGGTCACCGGACGCGCGGCACATGGTCTTCTCCTCCACCCGATCCGGGCCTCGGCAGCTTTGGGTGATAGACGCGGAGTCGGGTCGGTTGCGGCAGCTCACGCACGCCGCTGGCGCGCGACTGCCCGCATGGTCGCCAGTTTTCAAACCCTGAACCCAAGTCAAATGCATCTGCGCAGAACTGCACTAGCTCTGGTCGCGCTCTCGGCGGCGGCAGCATGTCACAAGCCGCCCATGTCCGTTGCACCGGCGCCAGTCAACAACGACTCACTGGACCGCGCGCGTGCGGATTCAATCGCACGCGCCAATGCCGCGCGCCAGGCGGAGATCGCACGGGCACAGGCGCAGCAGGACAGTTTGCGCGCGGTTCGCGAACGCGAGCAGCGCGAGGCCGCGCAGAACGTCGACGCGATGAAGGTTCTGACGGCCACCATCTATTACGACTTCGACAGTTCGGCGCTCACAGAGGCCGCAAGATCGCTGCTGCTCGCAAAGGTGCCCGTAATGCAGGCGCAATCGAATCTGCATGTCCGGATCACCGGCAACACCGACGATCGTGGCTCCTCCGAGTACAATCTGGCGCTCGGGTTGCGCCGTGCGGCGGAGGCCAAGGCTTTTCTGGTGAATAACGGTATTGACGCATCGCGTATCGCGATTTCCAGCATGGGCGCGGAGATGCCGGCAGTACAGGGCGACAACGAGGAAGCGTGGTCGCGCAATCGTCGGTCGGAATTCGCGCCAATCGGAGGAAATAACCAATGAAGAGATTTCTGACAATCGCACCACTCGGTTTACTGCTCGCGGGCTGCTTCGCGACGCAGCAGGATGTCCAGGTGCTTCAGGGGGACCTTCGAACCCTGAGAGGCGAACAGGCGGCAGCAGATTCCGCCCGACGTCTTCAGATGGACCGTGCGATCAGCAGTCTGCGGCTCGCCAACGATTCGCTCGCTGCAATCGGGAACAGGCTCACTCGCTTCAGGTCTGACGTGACGTCGAGCATGGCATCTGTACAGCAGCAGCTGTTGCAGGTGCAGGAACTCACGGGGCAGAGTCAGCGCCGCATTCAGGAAGTACGTGCGACACTGGAGGAGCGCCAGAACGCCACGGCTCCGCCGGATTCGACTGGCGCGCCAGCGACGCCGGGCCCAAACGCTCTCTTCCAGATCGCACGCGAGCAGATGATGCAGGGCAGCAATGCAGCGGCTCGGCAGGCGTTCCAGGAGCTTATCACTAAGTACCCCAAGGCTGACGTAGCCCCGGATGCACAGTTCTACATTGCGGAGACGTACGCGGCCGAGCACAACGCCACCGCGGCGGATTCCGTGTACGCGCAGGTCGCGACGAAGTACGCCGGATCTCCACGCGCAGCGACGGCAATCTACAAACGCGGAGTGGCCGCGCAGAACGCTGGGCATGGCGACAGGGCGCGTGATCTCTACAATCAGCTCATCCGCAAATACCCGCGGTCCGACGAAGCGGCGCTCGCGCGCGATCGTATCAAGACAATCAAGTAACAGGGAAGGGACAGATCGTGGCGCGTTCAGGGACGGCTCGCGGGATGGCCGAGATGGCATTCCTCGATCATCTCGAGGAGCTGCGCCAGCGACTGTTCAAGTGTGCCATCGCTTTCGCGGTAGGAGCGGTGATCGCCTTCGTTGTGTTCACGCAGATTCCGAACTTCGACGTCATCGAGTTCCTCTCGCGGCCGATCACTCCGTATCTGCACGGGCAGAAGCTGGTGTACCTCCATCCCGGTGACGCATTTCAGATAGTACTGGATGCGGGCTTCGCGCTTTCGTTCATTATCGCGTCACCGGTGATCCTGTACCAGGTCTGGGGATTTGTCTCACCGGCGATGTATTCCCACGAGAAGAAGCTCGTGCTGCCGGTGCTCGGTGGTATCGTACTGCTCTTTGTGGGCGGCGTGGCCATGGCATTTACCCTGATTCTCCCGATGACGATCCAGTTTCTCGTCGGCGTGGAATCGCGTTCGTTGCAGCCGATGATCGCCGCGTCGGAGTACTTCGGATTCGCTATCTACATGTGTCTCGCCTTCGGCGCCGCGTTCGAATTGCCGATCGTTATCATGGGTCTGACAGCGGTCGGCCTGACGAACCCGACATTCCTGTCGAAATACCGTCGGTATGCGGTCGTGGGCGGGCTCATCATCGGGGCGCTCATTACTCCGGATCCGACTGCGATGTTTGCCATTGCGCTTCCGATGTACGCGTTGTACGAGCTCAGCATCGTACTTTCGCGTATGGTGTACCGTTGGCGCAAGCGGAAACAGGACGGCCCGGACGCTTCTACGGATGATCCCGGCCAAGGTAACGGCGGGGGGCCTGCCGCAGCGCTCCCTCCGGCGCCTCCGGCGCCTCCGGCACGAGCGGAGCCGCGACGACTGGGTGCGCCGGCGTGAAACTCTTTCGCGCCATCCTTGCCGCCATGGCATGCGTAATCTCGCTGACATCGATCGCGACAGCGCAACGCCCCGCGAAGCCGGCTGCAACGCCGCGTGATACGGTGCCTCGCGCAGTCTCGCGCGCAGTCTCGCGTGACACGTCGATCAGGCGCGATACCGCGGCTCGAGATACAGCGGGGCGTGACTCCACGCGGCGCGATTCCACGCGTCGCGATACGCTGCACCTGGTAAAATCGCTGGTCAAGTGGGCGTCCGATTCCGATTCGGTGGCGAAGTCACTGATGAATCTTCCCGGTTTTCACGCTACGCGGTATCAGGGCGACAACGTCGTCTTCGACGCGCGGAGTAAGGCACTTACAATCCGGGGCAGGCCTGCTGCGGTAGGACGTGATCAGACAATCGTAATCGGCGACACTGTTCTGTACGACGACTCCAGCAAGCTGGTGACGGCGATGGGCGACACGGTCATCCTCCACGATCCGTCGCAGCAGACCGCGGACGTGATCGCCAGAGGCCGCGTCACTTACAATACAGCCCTCGGCCGCGGTTCCGCGACGAACATAAGCACGTCAGTCGAGAGCGGTCAGACGTACTATCTATCGGGAAAGGAAACGGCCTTCGTGCGCGACACGAGCGCGGCCAGGCGCAGCGCGTATTACGTTCGCAACGGCATCATTACGAGTTGCGACGACAGCGTTCCCGATTACTACTTCAAGTCGAACGAAATCAAGTTTGTCTCGAAGAACCTGCTCGTTGCGCGACCCGCAACGCTATACGTGGCGGGAGTGCCCGTGTTCTGGCTGCCCTTCCTGTTCCAGGACGTTCGCAACGGACGGCGAAGCGGAATCCTCACGCCCCGGTTCGGCCTGAGCGAATTCGTGAGGAACAGTTCCTCGTATCGGCGTCACGTCGAGAACATCGGCTATTATGCGAACCTCGGCGACTACATGGACGCCGAGGCGTGGTACGACTGGCGAAGCAGCGCGAAGAGCAGTATTTCGGACCCCGGATTTTCGCGGATCAATGGACAGTTCAGGTATCGGTGGCTGGACAGGTTCATCACCGGCGGCATCGCCGCAAACCATCTCGCACAGAGCGGTGGTAACAACAATACGGCCGTGACGTGGTTCCATTCACAGGAGTTCTCGTCAACCAGCCGGTTCAACGCGAACGTCAATTTCACGACGAATACGTTCGCGCTGCGTCAGACGACATTCAACCCGCAGCAGCAGCTGTCGGCGATCAGCTCGGACGTGCGGTATAGCCGCAAGGTAGGCCCGTTCACCATGGATCTGGGCGGACACCGCGACCAGTACTCCGGTAGAACGCAGATTCAGGAAAACTATCCGACTCTGAGTCTGTCGAGCCCGACTATCGCTGTCACGCGCTGGCTGGACTGGACGCCGAATCTCAATTTCCAGCGATCCGCCAAGGAGAACATGGATGAGACGCAGGCGCTCTTCTACCGTTATTTCACCAACTCGGCGGGAGTTTCTGACAGTTCGCGAATCAAGGCTTCGGAAGTCACGCAGACGACGTCGATCGGCACACCGATCATCATTCACGGGTTCCGCCTGGATCTCTCCGGCAACCTGCAG
>JALYYT010000361.1 GCA_030946285.1 Gemmatimonadota bacterium | reverse complement strand
CGGTGGACGTGAGCGCTGCCTTCAGAATGGAGAAGCTGCTGCCTAGATCGTTCGGGTATTCCATACCGGTAACCGTAAACTATTCCGGCGCGTCGAGCGAACCCACCTTTCTCACGCAGTCCGACATCGACGCGAGCGCCGTGCCGGGCCTTCGCACCCCTCACAGCGCGGCGACCTCGGTCACGTTCGGCGTGAAGCGCGCAACGCCCGTCACCGGAGGTACCCTCGCCCCACTGCTCAACAACCTGAGTCTGCAAGGCACTTTCACCGCCGCGGATTCCCGCAGTGAATACGAGGACGGTCATGCACATGACCTGCGTGTCGGCCTGGAGTACAACCTCATCCGCGCAATCGCTCCATCGCTCGCAACAGCCCTTCCGACGGAGCTCTACCTCACAACCCTGTATGAGAACGGCAATGACAGACGCGTGACGTATCGGAAGCCCGCTGCTGCCACGGATGACAGCGGACGCGTTGTCGCCGGTATAACGAATACCGTCCGGAATGGAGGTGCGATCGCGTTCCATCCACTTGCCAACAGCACCATCCGTGTAAACCTGTCCTCGCTCCGCGATCTTCGGTCGTACTCCAACGTTCCCCAACTCGGACTCATTGACGCGAGCGAGCGCGATAGAGTGGCCGGCTTCGACACCGGGCTCGAGCGTGAACGAAATGTCGGGACACAGTTGAACTACAGCTTCGCGCCGCTCCCCTGGCTGCGAACGCGCTTCAACAGCAGCTCCAGCTACAACATGCTGCGCGATCCGAACACCCTGGATTTCATCCGTGCACTCGACACGCTCGGACCGTACCGCATTCCTCGCAAGCTCGGCAACACGCAGAATGCGAATCTCGGCTTCACCGTCGACTTCCGGACTCTCGCGAACTCGACGACATGGATCCCCGGACTCAAATCCCTGCTTACTGCGTTCCAGCCGCTCGACATCTCGCTCGATCGCAACGTGCTCACTGCGTACGACGGCGCTGCGGGCTCCGCACCACTCATATATCAGCTCGGCCTCGGCGACATCGCGCAGTTCCGGCACTTTGGGTCCGACATGGCGACCAGCGCGGGCGTCAACAACCAGATCACGCTGTCGCAGACGATCAGCCTTCCGCTGGGTGCCACGCTGACAAATCATCTGCAACGACTCACCATGCGTAACTGGACTCTGCTGTCGGACAACACCCAGGAAATCGGTGACGCCCAGCAACTCGTATTTCCCGACGTTGCGATCCGGTGGAGCCGCCGTGCCACGGATTCCACTTCGTTGATCCAGAACTTCAACGCAAGCGCACGTGTCGCGCAGACGTCCCAGCTCCTGGTCGGCTCCGGAGAGTACAATGTTCCGGGAGCCGGTAGCGGCGTAACACGGATCCGAAGCTATCCCGTATCGTTGAGCGCAGTCTGGGTTGGCTCCCGCCCCCTTACCACCAGCTTTGGGGCTAATCTCGTACAACGCCTGGAAGACCGGCCTGGTTTGAACGGCCGCGGAACCACTCTGGATGTGAACGCGGACTTCGCGCGGGCATTCGCGTTGCCGCCGCAATGGCACCCGCACGGCGACCTGCGCGCGCGGATTTCGCTGCAGGACAGCTACGGCCAGAGCTACGTGCTCAATCCGCTCGACATTCTCGGCCGAAGCCGGCTCACCGATAATGGCCGCCGCTCCGCTACATTCACTGCTGATACCGACGTATCCGACACCATGACTTCCAGCTTCGTGATTTCGCGGGTCGAGAGCTTCGACCGCAATCTCAGCCGCGAATTCACGCAAACCGTGTTGAGTGCCATCCTGCACCTGCAGTTCTATTCCGGCGCGATGCACTGACGGTCCGCCAGGGCATATCTTAACAGGGACAATAGAACCAATATTTCAATGCTCATGAACCGACTTCTTTTCTGCTGCGCGTTTCTGCCGTTGATGTCCGGATGCCAGAAGTCCCACACAGGCTTCGATGGTGAGGCGGCATACCGATACGCAGGTGTCCAGGTTGCATTCGGCCCACGAATCCCGGGGTCTCCCGGATGGCAGAAAGCGGGCGACTGGATCGTCGCCCAGATGCGAACTCGCGCAGACACGGTTGTAGAACAGCGATGGACCCACAAACTCGCCAACGGCGACAGCATTCCGCTGCGCAACATCCTTGCTCGCTTTCGTCCCGCCGCCACCGACCGTGTCCTCTACCTCACACACTGGGACACACGCCCAGTCGCCGACAACGATCCCAATCCGGCCAACCGCAGCAAGCCTATCCTCGGTGCGAATGACGGTGCCTCGGGCGTAGGCCTGTTCGTCGCACTGGGCGACCTCCTCAGGAAGACACCACCCAACGTCGGCGTGGATCTGCTGTTCGTGGATGGCGAGGACTACGGCACCTTTGGACCGCCAGATGTTGATGTGCTCATGGGCTCGACGTACTTCGCTTCACATCTTCCGTCGCCTGGCTATCAGCCGATCTTCGGCGTGCTTTTCGACATGATCGGCGACAAGGATCTGAATATCTATCAGGAACAGAATTCTGTCGCGCGAGCCCCGGAAGTCGTCAATCGGGTATGGCAGGCCGCCGCGACTCTCGGATATTCGCAGTACTTCATTCCGGATGCCAAGTACGCGGTCACGGACGATCACATTCCGCTGCTCCAGGCCGGGCTGCGCGTGATAGACGTGATTGACATCGATTACGGGCCAGCGAACAACAGCTACCACCACACCCTGGCCGACACGATGGACAAGATCTCCGCCAAATCGCTTGGCATCGTCGGCGACGTCGCCGCCAGTCTCGTGACCGCGCAGCAATAGGATCCGATACTGCGGACGCGGGGCACTCCGCATC
>JALYYT010000357.1 GCA_030946285.1 Gemmatimonadota bacterium | reverse complement strand
CATGCGGCCAGCCTCTCACGCCAGGCTCGAACTTCTGTCATCACTGCGGCGCGACTGCCGGCTCAGCAGAAGCACGTCCCGCCGGCAGCAGCAGCGCGACCATGGCGAACACTCTACCCTGGGCGGTCGCCGCGATTGCGTTCCTCACGCTCTTCGCGATGCTGGCAAGCAAGGGCTTCAATGCTCGCCGAGGCTCCGCCGTGGATGCTCCGCAAAACGCGCTTCCGAATCCGGCAGTTGACGCGGCGGCTGGAGCGCCGGATGCCTCTGCGGCACCTTTCGCCGCGATGGGTGGCGCATCTGGCGGGGCGACAGGCAACAGGGCTCCCGACATTTCGCAGCTTTCGCCGACTGACATAGCCAACCGTTTGTTCGATCGGATAATGCGCCTCAACGATCAGGGGAAGGCCGATTCCGTCGCCTTCTTCGCACCCATGGCGATCCAGGCCTACCAGATGGTCGAGCAGGCGCAGGGTCACCCTCTCGACGCGGACCAGCGCTTCGACGTGGGACGCATCGGGGAGGTCGCCGGCGCACTCCAGATAGCCCGCGCCCAGGCTGACACCATATTGCAGCAACACCCAGACCACCTCCTCGGCCTGTTGCTCGCCGCTCAGGCTGCGAAGTTGTCAGGAAACACCACGGCCCTGAACGAGTACAAGTCGAAGTTCGCCAGCGTGAAGGCGCGCGAGCTCGCCAAGAACCTTCCGGAATACAAGCGGCACAGATCGGACATAGACGCGGGAATCTGACACGGTATTGTGAAGCGAAAACAGAACGTTGCGCGACACTTTTCCAGATGGTCGGGACGCGCGAGTCGCTGTTTACGATTGATGCGTTGCATGCTTGCTCCTTGACCGCAGCGTGAAAGCAGGTATCATCACGCGCGGCCTGATGGTTCGTCGGTTTGCTGGTAAGCAAGGGCACGCGAAGTGCAACGCGACAAACACATCGAAATCCACAGACAGGAGAGGGCGATGCCCAGCAGAGACGAGGAGCCAGAGACGTTCCGCTTCGCGGACGACGATGACGATGACCTCGGCGGTTACGGTGGCGGGAGTCGCAGCCGCCGCTCGCGTTACGATGAAGACGACGATGACGAAGGTGGCTGGAGCATAAACAGCGACAACAGCGATCAGTTGTGGGATAGCGCCGAAGATCTCGACGAGGACGACGAGGATGCGGCCGAGGGCGAGACCGCAGCTGAGGACGAGGAGCCGGATCTCTTCCCGACGAGCGCCGCACAAAATATGGGTATCGAAGATCTCGAGGACGACGAGACTGGGCCACTGGTGCGCGCACCAGGACGCCGAGGTCGTCCCAAGGGGTCGGGAAAAAAGAACACGAGCTCGGGTGGAACCTCGATCTTCGAGTCAATGGGCCATTCCGCGCCGGTCGTTCCCAAGGTCGACGACGCTGATCTGGATACCGAAGACGAGGAACTGGAAGACATCGGCGACGATGACGACCTTGACCTGTCTGACGAAGTGATGGAAGCCTCGGGACCAGCCGGCAAAGCTGGTCGCAAGGGGGCGCAGTCGAGCAAGGCGCCAGCATCACCGGCAGACAACCGTGCGCCAAAAGTCGCTGCCAAGGCTCCCGCCAAAACGGCATCAAAAACGGCATCAAAAACGGCATCAAAAACGGCGACCAAGACTGCTGCTAAACCAGCCAACCCGGCTCCAAAGCCAGCCGCCAGGAAGGCCCCCAGCAAGCCTGCTCCGAGAACGGCCTCGAAGAGTGCGTCGAAGAGTGCGTCGAAGAGTGCGTCGAAGTCCGCTGCCAAGGCCGGTTCGAAGTCGACGTCGAAGAAGTCCTCGAAGCCGTCCTCGAAAAAGCCGGTAGCGCACAAGCCGACCGGGAAAGCGATGAAGAAGCCGGTATCCAAGACCGCCTCCAAAGGCACCCACAAGACAGCTTCCAGAAAATCGGCGGTCGCGAAGAAAAGCTCGCCGAAATCCGCGAGCCGGCCTGCTGCCAGGAAAGGTTCTTCTCACAAGCCCGCTCGCAAGACAGGTCGCGGACGTCGCTGACCCACCTTCCAGCAATCCGAGAATAAATGTCGAAGGCCCCTCCGGGGGCCTTCTTCGTATAATGAGATGCGATCAGCGCATCACGGCGCGGCCCGGTATGTGCCGGCCCTGATGATGCTCTCCGACCACAGACCGGCAACCGACATGGCTCGATACCGTAAACCTTCCGCTGACCTCGAAGACGATCTGCCCGAGAGTGACGACTCGTCGCTCTGGGGCAAGCTGCTCGTCTCCGGCGGCGCACTCCTGGGCATCGCGGCGGCGTACAACGCGTACGCGCGGCGCGGGGTGGACCGTGTACCCAATCTCATTGGCGGAGAGGAAGGCGGCTGGAGCTGGCGCGGACGGCGCATTTCGTTCACCCGCCGCGGCGAGGGGCCGGCCCTGCTCTTCATCCACGGAATTCACGCAGCTGCATGGTCGTACGAGTGGCGCCACAACGTGGATTATCTCGCACGCGATCACACCGTGTACACGGTTGACCTGCTCGGATTCGGGCGATCCGACAGGCCGCCCATTCGCTACACGTCCCGCACCTACATCTCGCTCATCTCCGATTTTGTAGCGCAGGTCATCGGCGGACAGTGCATCCTCGTCGCCAATTCCCTCAGTGCTGCCTACGCGATCATACTCGGCGCACGCGACCCGCATCGTTTTCCTGCATTGGCGCTTATCCAGCCGACCGGGCTCACTCGGCTGAACGGAGCGGCCGGAGTTGGCGGGGATGCCGGACGCATGGCCATTGACGCACCAGTCGTGGGCACGGCTGCCTTCAACGCGCTCGTATCACGGCGAAGCCTGCGTCACTTCCTGGAAGAAGCGTACGCCGATAACGCGCTGGTTACCGACGAGCTGCTCGACGCCAGCTACGACGTATCACACCAGCACGGCGCCCGGCACGCGCCGGCAGCCTTCATCGCGGGCCACCTGAACATCGACGTTCGGCGCGCCCTGCGCAGACTTCACCAGCCTGCGCTGTTATTTTGGGGCGAAGAGGCGCAGATCGCGCCTGTCGAAGAGATTCGCGGATTCAGGTCGCTGAAACCGGATTTCGACGTACATATTCTCTCGCCGGCCGGCGATCTGCCGCAGGACGAGCGTCCGGATGATTTTAACGTTATCCTATCCACATGGCTGAATCGCCGGTTGCCCTCCTCCGCGCCCACGCTCGACACGCTCCCTGGAATGCCAGAGGACTCGCTGCCCATGCCGCCAGTCTCGTAGACTCGGCGGGGATCCGGCCGACCAACGCTTCAGCCCGCGCCGCGCCGTCGGCGCGATCGGTGAGGTTCTACGTTTCCGCAGGGCTCATGGACCGACCGGACGGCACCGGAACCGCCGCGACATATCATTACCGGCATCTGCTTCAGTTGCTCGCGGTCAAGATCCGCCAGCGCGAAGGCCAGTCACTCGACGCCATTAAGAAGGAAGTACGAACTCTCGCCGGCGACGTTCTCGAAAAGCGCGTAGCTGGATCGCTGGAGCCCGCGCTCGTCGTTCGAGCAGACGTTGTAGTGATGCGCGCGGATGAACCCGTCACGTGGCGCCGAGTGGAAGTCGCCGATGGAATCGAGCTGCACGTGCGCGAGGATTCGAGTGTGGCGAACGATGACTCCGTGATGGAAATGCGCGAAGCGATCCGCGCGGCGGTCGGTCGGCACGCTCGGTAGAAACGCACGCCTGTAGTTCAGGCAGGTTCGACCAGCTGCTCCGCTTTACCGTCGCGGTTCCACACCGTGACGATGAAACCACACAGAATCACCGCGCCACCCGCAAGCGTGGTCCATTTCGGAATCTCGTGAATACCCGGTAGCAGCGCCGCCAGAATAGTCGCGCCTACCGGTTCACCGAGCATGGTGAGATTCACGATGTACGCGGGCAGGTGCTCAAGCGCCCAGTTCATTCCTGTGTGGCCGAGCAGCATCGGGCCGATCGCGAGGGCGAGGAAAATCAGGATGTCACGTGGCGGCTGCGGTGCCACGTGAATCCCGGACACCACCGCGATCAGCAGCAGCGTCACGAGCGCGGCGGTATACACGAGCGCGACATACGACCACGCGCCGAGTTTAGCGCGGAGCCTGCGACCGACCACCATGTACATCGCGGCCGCGGCCGCGGCGCCTACCGATAGAACGTTGCCGAGCAACGGATGCGGCGTCGCAACCGTCGCTGCTCCGTTGAAGAAGTCAGGTGCCGTGATGAAGATTGCGCCGAGCGTCGCGATGGCGAGTCCGAAGATCTGCAGACGTCGCGGAGTTTCATGTACGACGACTATCGAGAGCAGAACAACGAAGCCAGGCTGCAGACTCGTGACGAGCGTGGTGGACGCCGCTATCGTCGTGAGGTGAATGGATGCATTCCACGCCCAGAAGTGCAGAGCGAGCACGACACCGGCTCCGATCGCGAGCAGCCACTCGACGCGCACGAGACCGGCGACCTGTCTCCACTCGCCGGTGACGGCCAGCATGATCACGATCGCGATCAGCGAGAATGCGATGCGGCCGATCGCAATCGCGAGCGAGTCCGCGGAGGAAAGTCGCGTGAGCGGCCCGGCGAATGAAATGCCGATAAGCGATGCGCCAAGTACCCAGCCGGGGGCGACTCGCGGCGGCTTTCGCGCTGTCGAAGTCACCTGTTTGAGCGGAGACATGCGCCAAAATAACAGTCGAGGGGCACTGTAGAGCGAGGCGAATGGTACTGCGGCCGTGGCGTCACCGAATCATGCGGTCAATACGGCTGTTTTGACGTGTGGTATGATTCGCGCTATACTCCAAGGGTAGACGGAGCTGAGAGCGCCGCCAGGCGCCGAGCAGAAGTTGGGTAAAGCTCCATTCGAGGCCGGCGGTCGTGAACCGAACACAATCCGGCCCCTGAGCGCTGTTTTTTTCGCGCCGTGCTGATGAAATGGCTAAATGCGGCGACCACGACTCGTTGCCGCTTTTCTGGAATCTGGAGACAAAACCGATGGCGGCACTTTCAGCCACGTACTACGGCAACACCCTTCTGGCATGGATAATCGCCGGCGGGATGTTTCTCATTCTCGCGACGGGACTTTCCATCGCACGAATTCTGGTACTCAGGAAGGTCCACGCGTCGTCAAATGCGCGAGCTTTCTTCCTGGTCGCCGTTCGTCACACGCGATATGTATTTCTGGTTCTCGTAGCTCTTTCCGTAGCCACGACGGCAATCCAGCTTCCGGTTCGCGCGCCGCACATCATTGGCCAGATCACTGCGGTCATAGTGCTCGTCCAGATCGCGTGGTGGCTGCATGGGATACTGAATTTCTGGGTACGGCGCGTCACTAGACAGCGAGCAGCGAGCAACGTCGGCAGCGTCACTACCATCCGCGCGCTCGGTATCGCCGCACGAGTCCTGATCTGGACCGTCCTGCTCGTTGCAGTCATGGGCTCACTCGGCATCGATGTCACTGCACTCGTAGCCGGACTTGGAATTGGTGGTATCGCGGTCGCGCTAGCAGTACAAAATATCGCCAGCGATTTATTTGCGTCCATCTCGATCATCATTGACAAGCCGTTTCTCGTCGGTGACTTCATCAAGGTCGGAGAACAGCTTGGCACCGTCGAGCAGATCGGTGTGCAGACTACACGTGTGCGCAGCCTGTCGGGCGAGCAGCTCATCTTCGGAAATGCGGACCTGCTGAAGTCACGTATCCAGAATTTCAAGCGCATGCAGGAGCGCCGCGTAGTCTTCGAGATCGGCGTGGAATACGGAACGTCGCCTGAGCTCGTGGAAGCCATCCCCGGAATGATACGCACCGCCATTCAGGCGCTTCCTGAAACCCGTGTGGACCGAATCCACTTCAAGTCGTACGGTGATTCCGCGCTTGTCTTCGAGTCTGTCTTCTACGTGCTGTCGCCGGACTACAACGTGTACATGGACAGGCAGCAGGCCATCAATCTCGCGCTTTACCGCCAGTTCGGTGAACTCGGGATCAGCTTCGCCTTCCCGTCACGCACGGTGATGCTGAAGATGCTGCCGGAAGCTCGCGAAGACCTCGCCGCCAGGATCGCTGGCGAATCAGAGTCGAGCGACAAGCACGAATGGGAAGAAGCCGCTCCGCGCGCGCGGTCTTGACGCTGGCGGCGTATCAGCCCGGGAACTTGCGAGCCGAGCGGGATCGCGCTAGCTCTCACGCAATGCAGCAGTCGCAACTACTTTCGCAAGCGCATGGGCCGACCGGCCCCGCCTGGGACGAAGGTATCGCGGTCACCGAGTTCCCAAGGCTGCATGGCGATTGTGAAGCCGATGTGTGTGTCGTGGGCCTTGGTGGTTCCGGCCTCTCCTGCATACACGAGCTGCTCCGCCTCGGGCAACGCGTTGTCGGGCTCGACGCCGGTACGGTGGGAGGTTGTGCGGCCGGTCGCAATGGCGGCTTCCTTCTCGGGGGCGCCGTCACCTTCTATCACGATACCGCCGGAATATTCGGACGCGATCGCGCGAGAGCTCTATACCAGGCGACGCTGGATCAGATCGACCGCATGGAGAACGAGACCTCAGCTACGGTACGACGAACAGGCTCGCTTCGAATTGCGGCATCGGTGGCGGAAGAGCTCGACTGCGAGTTGCAGCTCAACGCCATGCTCGCGGATGGTTTCCAGGTTTCCAGTTACACTGGACCCGAAGGAGTAGGGTTGCTGTTTCCCCAGGATGCTGCATTCAACCCGCTCGATCGCTGCAGGTCGCTCGCGCACACTGTTGCGGAGGCCGGCGCATCGCTGTTCGAGCACTCGCACGCTACGTCGATATCGGGCTCGGAGGTGCGCACGGAATCAGGACTGGTTCGATGCAGGCATGCAATAGTCGCGGTGGACGGAAATCTGGAGCGCGTGCTCCCGGAACTGGTCGGCCGAGTGCGCACTGCAAGACTGCAGATGCTCGCGACAGCGCCGGCGCCGGAGGCCAACTTCACGCGGCCTGTGTATCGCCGTTGGGGTTACGACTATTGGCAGCAGCTACCCGACCGTCGCATCGTGCTTGGCGGATGTCGAGATCGTTTCGAGAATGCAGAATGGACCACCGATGCTTCACCAACCCGGGAAGTCCAGGATTGCATGGACAAGATTCTGCGAACCACGCTCGGCGTTACGCAGCCCGTGCAGCGGCGCTGGGCTGCGTCAGTTGGATATTCGGATGGTGTGCTACCCGTGTTCGAGCAGGTGCGCCCGGATGTGTGGGCGATGGGTGGATACAGCGGAACCGGTAATGTGGTCGGCGCAATATACGGAAGGATGGCCGCACAGATCGTCGCGACCGGGTCCTCGGATCTTGCGAGCACGTTCGCACCCGCGCTCAACGCCTGAACAGGGCGAGCTACAGCAGGTAGCGCGCCCCCCGCTCGCCCCGAAGATGCGCCGCGAGAGACCGGCGCGCCTCCACAATTTGTTCCGACGACAACCACTCGGCGTTCACTATTCGCTTGCCGCGCCCCTCTACGGCGAGCGCGATTCGACCCGCACGCATCACCAGCAACGCCCCGGACCCGCGCGGCCGCGAGAGCTGATCGCGCTCGATTCCCTCGAGCGTCAAGGTGTAAGGATTGGAGGGATCACTCGTAGATACCACGACGAAGGGAGCTTTGTCCGGATCGGATCCGGCGACTTCACGCAATCGCTCGACTGCGTCAGGGAGCGCGAACTGCGCGCCGGCCAGCCCGCGCACGAAGTAGCCACGGCGCACCTCACCGCGAAACTCGAGTCGCTTCAACTCCTGGTATACGGTGCGCCACGACACCGGCGGCCGCTCACGCCGCCACCAGTCCCGCGACACCACACCGTAACGATCGAGCCATGCGCGTGCGACAGCCGCTCCGTGATCCTCCGGATCAAGCGGGCTTCCCATCACACCGGGCTTGCGCACGAGTGACCACCGCCCGCTCCATCCCATGGTCGCTCCACCACGCCCCGGTCTGTCGGGTCGCTGCCACTTTGGGAGACGGCGTACGTTCGGACGTGCGCGCATCGGTCTGTCTCCCGCGACGAACGACGCAGGCAGCCAGCGATCCGGATCATAACCGGGCGCACTGGGTAACGGCTTCCACCGCGCGAGCTGGCGTAGTGCCTCCGCAGTGTCGTTCGTGACTACTCCAAGCGCTACCAGCTCGTGCAGCGCTTCGTGCAGCGACAGCGACGTCATGGACAGACCGATCTGCAGGTCCGTGATGAACGACGCACCCTCGCTCGCTACATAATCGTACACCTTTCGCGCACTCGAGCTCATTCGGTCGTACGTCACGTCCGCCGGCTGCGGCAACCACACCGCGCCCGTGCCACGCTGGAAGAACCTCAACCGTGACAGTGAAACGGCTGCTGTGCCATCATCCGCGTTCGTCTCGCCGACCCACACGGTCTCGCCGGTGGTCATCACTTCGGACAGCAGCGTCGCGCCGTAATCGCGTACGCGCGATTTGAGATAATCGCGCTCCCACGCCGCGGCTGGTCGCGCGAGCCCGTAAAGCTGCTGCAGAACCGTATCTGTGCCGCCTGCACCATCGAGCTGATCGCGCGGGTCGGCGTGCTGCCAGCGTGCAAGAAATGCCGCGAATGACGGTATCTCGATCGCCTCGATCTGCTTGCGCAGCGCGGCCAGCGCGCGGCGGCGCGCAATCTCCGCCGTTCGGCGTGACAGATACTCGGTCGCGCTCACTTCCGGACGGAACCGTCCGGTGACCACGCGGCCGCGCTTGCGCCACTCTTCCATCGTGGGCTCGATCCATCGTACCGGCCAGCCGTAACGCTCATGAATCTCCTGCACGGTGACCGGTCCGCCAAGCGCGATGAACCTGGCGAGAAGTCCCCGGCGGCCGCCTTCGCCGGATCCGTAATCGGATGCGCCCGCAGGATCTGTTGACGAGTCGAGCTGCGGCTTGCGTCTCTCCACGATTTCCCACAACGCCTTCAATGTCTCGTCATCGTGCTCCACGTTCCCCATCACCTCGTCCAGCATCGAGCGATCGAGCGACAGCAAGGCAGCTCTCTGCTCCGCGCGGGGTGTATCGTCGCCGTAGAGCCAGTCCATCACGAAGCCGAACTGCAGACTCGCCGCGAACGGTGATGGCACGTCAGTCTGCACGTAATGGATCGCGATCCGCTTCTCCTCGATGGCGCGCAGAACGTCCTTCAGCGATTCGATGTCGAACGCATCCTGCAGCACTTCGCGATACGTCTCGACCAGTATCGGGAAGCTCGGGAACTCGCGAACAGTCTGCAGAAGGTCCAGTGCTTTCAGTCGCTGCAGCCAGAGCGGCATGCGCCTGTTCGGCATTCCGCGTGGCAAAAGCAGCGCGCGCCCGGCGTTCATTCGGAACCGCGCCCCGAACAGCGACGATCCGCCGATCTCCTCCATCACGAGCTGCTCGGCCTCTGCCGCCGTCATGCCTGTTAGCGCGTGAACCGGCGGGAGGACGCCGAGTTCCGGCATTCGAAGCATTATGCCGTCGTCGGTCGTCTGCACCTGCACGTCAACTCCGCCGAGCGACTCACGCGCGCGATGCGCGAGAGCCATCGCCCATGGCGCGTTCACGCGTCCGCCAAACGTCGCATGGATCACGACCCGCACAGATCCGGTTTCGTCCCTGAAGTGCTCGACAACGATATTGTGATCATCGGGGACGACACCGGTTGCAAGCCGCTGGGATTCGACATAGCGGCGGAGCGTATTGATCGTCGCGTCGTCGCAATCGTAGCGCGCTCGAAGCTCGGCGTCCGACACCCCACTCACCAGCTCCCGCCGCAATTCGCCGACGCGCGCGCTGAGCGCCACGGATCGCGCGGAATACTCCCCGTGCCAGAACGGCATGCGGGCCGGTGCGCCCGGTGCGGGG
>JALYYT010000317.1 GCA_030946285.1 Gemmatimonadota bacterium | reverse complement strand
CCAGTAGAATGCTTCGCGCCGGTTCGTGAATATCGTGTGCACGCACAGCGTCTTCTCGCTGGCGTACCACCAGACGAACACTGCAGCAAGCGCTGCAGAAAAGATCGTGGTGGTGGTGGCAAGACTGACGCCGAGGTTGTCCACCAGATTGTCTGATATCAAGGTGCCGACGACGCTGATGAACACGACCGTTATCCAGTACACCGCGGGAACGTATCGGCTGGTACGAAACTGGGCGACTAGGGCAATGACGAGAAGTCCGGCCATCACGTACGACGTCACTACCAGACCGAGGTTGAATGTCGTGGACAGCACATCGGCGGCCGTCTCACCGACAGTCGTCGCCAGGATCTTGATCACCCAGAATGCCAGTGTTACAGCTGGCACCTTGTTGAATACGTCGTTCGAGGCGGAAGCCCGCGTATGCGTCACAATTGCTCCGGTTGAGTTGATCGATCACTCCGGCACAAACCGTTCCGCTATCGCGGCGACAGTCTCGCATGATTCGAGTAATCAGACGATTCGTCGAGTCCGAACCGGCCAGGAAACGCAAACCACGGCAGGCATTTTGCACGTGAAGAAGATGATGCCATCCCTCGCTTCGCCGGCTGTAAGGCTACGTTCAGCTTCGGAGCAACGACACAAACATGACGACTGGTCGGTAGGGTTTTGCCCGTTTCACGTGACCACTGCGAAAAGGCGCCGGCGGTGGTATCGACAGCAGAGAGATGTCCTTCTCGCACTAAGTCTGTTGGGCTGTACGCGTACCCCGATCACGCGTCGGAAGGTGGGCGCCTTGCCTGACCGCTCCTGCGCGACACTTGCAACGGGACTGAGTCCTCGCGCCTGCGGTGCGACAGTGCGCTCCTCCCCACTTCCACCGCACACTTTCAGCGTGCCCGCGTCTGCTTACACGGGCACCGACTCCAAAGGCATACCACGTTATGCCACTTTACGTGTATCGCCTGAAGACTCCGTGATACTGCGCCGGGTGTACGGTATCGAAGACCCACGTCGGCTCTACGTCTCCGACTCCACCCCGCAGGGACTACTCAAGTACGACACGCGAATCAAGCAATGTCGCGCTTGCTACGTAAACAGCTACAGGGTAGGCTATGTATCTGTTCGGAAGCCTGGGGAGTCGTGGGAGCAGGCGGAGCGGCGTGTGCACAGCACTCGCGCGGAAATTCGTGCGGCTCACCCGAGAGCGGCGAGCCATTCGATTGCGGATATGGATCCGCGAGTCGTGCCGCTTGTCGCCGCTATGCTCTCCGCCGCGCGTGCAGCGGGGTTCGCGGTGCGGGTAACCACGACTTACCGCTCGCCACTTCGTGAGGCGCTACTAATGGCAGAAGGACATGGGAGCACGCACACGCTGACGTCGAACCATTCCTACGGTCGTGCCGTCGACATCTCGGTAGATGATGGCATTCGCAGCCACGCAAGTACGCGGCGTGACTGGGCTGCGTTTCGGCGCTGGGTGACGCGCTACCCTACGCCGGCAGCCGAGTCCTTTTACATCATCGGCGCACCGGATTCGACGTGGGATTGGGCGCATATCGGAATTCCCTCAGCCCGGATAGGATTCCACTCCATTCCGGACGCACTGGCGCGAGCGCGTGCGTGTTCCACACCACGCTCGGCGACAGCATGCGATTTCCAACCGAATCTGCGGCGCTCGATCGATATCAGCCGATGACCGTTTCGCATAAAGAATCTCCCAAACCTTTCAACGAGTGAGAGAAAATGCAGAAAGCACAGATGAAGGTACTCCTTACAGCAATCTCATTGAGCTTTACCATCGTCATCTCAGCCTGCGGCGGCGGACGTGATAACGCGCAGTCCGGCAATCCCGGCGACAGCGCAGCACGGACAGCGACTACTTCAAAGCCCGCTGCGACCGCGGAGGTCATCGAGAGAACCGCCGATTCCGCGCAGGCAGTGGGCGTTCCCGCAGCAGTGGCCGATGTCGGAACCCACGGTGAAGACCTCTACGACCAGGTTAAGGCCGCAGACTGGGCCAAGGCGAAACTCACGCTTGATTCGCTCGCTCACTCCGTGAGCGCGCTCAGACCGAATGAGCGGGACCAGCTGGCTGGTGTGATGGATACTCTTCGCGAAAGTGTCGGAGCCCGTCAGCGGCAGCAGGCGATCGTCGCTGCGAATCGCGTCACGTTCATCGGTGCGGCGCTGACCGAGGCGTACCACCCGAAGATGCCAGCCAACATCGTGCGCATGGATTACTATGGCCGTGAGATCGAAATCTGGGCAGCGCAGCGTGACTTGCCCAAACTCCGCCGTACGGCGGCGGATCTTCGAAAAACGTGGGATGCTGTTCGCTCGGACGAAATAAGCCATGGCGGATCGGCTCCGGCAGCGCGTGCGGACAGCCTCGTCGCGCAACTCGATTCAGCCAGGACGGTTACCAGCTACGCAAAACTGGCCACGCCGATCCTCGATCTTGTGGACGCGCTGGAGAAGCCTTTCGAGAAGTGAGT
>JALYYT010000305.1 GCA_030946285.1 Gemmatimonadota bacterium | reverse complement strand
GTATCCGATGAACCACACGTTGGTGCCGTCGTTCGTCGTCCCCGTCTTGCCGCCCGCGGGGACGTGGAAGCCGGCGTCCCAGACCGATCCGTACGCGGTTCCGCGCTGAATCACGTCCTTCATCATGCTGACCATGAGCCATGATTCTTCGGGAGACATGACCTGCGTGCGCGGCGGAGTCGGCTGCCAGAGCACCTGATGCTTCGCATTCTCGACGCGCAGGATTCCGTTGGGCTGCGCTCTGACGCCGAGCGTCGCGAAGGCGGTGTAAGCGCCTACCATCTCGATCGGTATGACATCGGCGGAGCCGATGTAGATGGACGGGTACGGCGGAATGGGCGTCGTGATGCCGAAGTTTCGCGCTTCGTTGATGACCGCCTGTGGCCCAAGCTCCATGCCGGTCTTCACCGCGATAATGTTGCGCGACTGGTACAGGCCGCGCCGCATGGTCATGGGGCCTTCGAACTTGAGATCGTAATTCTGCGGCTGCCAGTTGCTCCCGCCCGCCTGCGGCACCGACACCGGAGAGTCGTCAATGATGTACGAGGGCGGTTTGCCAGCCTGTACCGCGGCCGAATACACGATTGGCTTGAAGGTGGAGCCCGGCTGCCGAAGAGCCTGTGTGGCGCGATTGAACTTGGAATCGTAGAAATCGCGTCCGCCTACCATGGCGCGTACACCACCGGTGCGCGGATCGAGCGCGATGAATGCACCCTGCAGATACGGGGAAGTACCAGTGCCCGACTCTCCCGTCGAGAGACGAGCGATGTATTCCTCGTACGTTGGATGCTTGTAGGCACCGAATTTCGCCCCCTCGATCGCACGTAGCTGCCGCTCGAGTCCCAGCTCGGCAGCGGTCTGCATGTCCAGGTCGAGCGTCGTATAAATGTTGAGGCCCTGCTCGTACAACTGCTTGCCGAACTGCTGGTCGAGCTGCTGTCGTATCCATTCCACGAAGTACGGCGCTATCTCGCCTGACTCAACCTTGGTGGCGAGCCGGAGCGGGTATGCCTTGGCAAGGCTTGCGTCTGCATCCGATATGGCGCCGTTCTCGCGCATCAACTCGATGATGGTGTTGCGTCGCTGTATGGCGCGATCGGGATAGCGGCGCGGATTGTAGCGTTCCGGCGCCTTGGGCAGCGCCGCGAGCGTCGCAGCTTCGGCGATGTTCAGGTCACGGACGGACTTGCCGAAGTAGCGCTGAGAGGCGGTCTCCACACCGTACGCGCCGTTCCCAAGGTTGATCTGGTTGAGATAGAGTTCGAGAATCTTGGCCTTGCTGTACTTCGACTCGATCTCACGCGCGACCTTGGCTTCCTTGATCTTCCGGATGATCGTTTTCTCGCGGGAAATTCGCTCGGGGAAGATGTTGCGCGCGAGCTGCATGGTGATGGTCGAAAATCCCTGGCTGTAGCGACCACTGCGGAGATTGTTCGCCACCGCGCCCGCCACGCGGTGCCAGTCTATGCCCGAATGGTTGTAGAACCGCTTGTCCTCGGTCGTTACGAAGGCGTCCTGAACAACCTTGGGAATCTCGCTGAGCTTGACGAGAGTCCGGCGCTCGGTTCCAAGCTCTGCGATGAACCGTCCGTCGACGGCGTAGACCTTGGACGTCTGCTTGGGTGTGTACGCCTCCAGCGCTTCGATGGAGGGGCATCTGTCGCCCGCGCAGACGAGCACCCAGGCGCTGTACACGAGGCCGACGCCGAACGTGACGGCCAGGATCGTGAAGACGAGCAGGAAACGAAATGCAGTGGGATGACGCTTCCACACGGGGAGCGTGCCATTCTTTCTGGTTCTACCAGCCATGCGATGAATCTAAGGCGAGCGGAAAGCGGTGGCGCCGGGCTCGGGCCCTGCGTTCGCGCGGCCGGGAGCATGATGCCCGCGGCAACGATGTGATTACGATGTGGCGGAACTTCGGGCACTTCGGCAAGCCTGGGATCTATATTACCCGCGATGTCTGAAACCGATTTTCTGGCGGAACTCGCGTGGCGAGGGATGCTCACGCAACAGACCGACGGCGCTGCTGGAATGCTCGCCGCGGGCTCCGTGTCCGGCTACTGCGGCTTCGATCCGACCGCGTCGTCACTGCACGTTGGAAGCCTGGTGCCGATCATGGGCCTGGCACACCTCCAGCGGACGGGCCACCGTCCGGTTGTTCTGGTTGGCGGGGGCACGGGAATGATTGGCGATCCCAGCGGAAAGTCGTCGGAGCGCACGCTCCAGACCGTCGAACAGGTGATGGCGAACGCGGAGTGCATCGGCAAGCAACTCGAGCGCTTCCTCGATTTCTCGGGAACGCGGCCGGCATTGCTGCGCAACAACGCGGACTGGCTCATGACGATGGGCGCAATCGAGTTCATGCGCGACGTCGGCAAGCATCTCACCGTGAATTACATGGCGGCGAAGGATTCGGTGAAGTCACGAATGGAAGCTGGCATTTCGTACACCGAGTTCTCGTACATGCTGCTGCAGGCCTACGATTTCGTGGAACTTCGAAGACGTGATGGAGTGACGCTGCAGGTCGGCGGAAGCGATCAATGGGGGAACATGACCGCAGGCGTCGAGCTCGTTCGGCGCATGGACGGCGCTGACGCGAGCGCGGTGACTTTCCCTTTGCTCACGACTGCGGCCGGCACCAAGTTCGGCAAGACGGAAGCTGGGACCGTTTGGCTCGATGCGGATCGCACATCACCCTACAGGTTCTACCAGTTCTGGATAAACACCGATGATCGCGACGTGGGGAAGTATCTGCGCATGATGACGCTGCTGGACCGAAGCGCGATAGAATTGCTCGAACGTGAAGTCGCCGAGCATCCTGAACGACGCGCGGGTCAGGCCGCACTCGCGGACGAAATCACCGCGCGGGTGCACGGGGACGAAGCTGCAAAGGTCGCGCATGAGGTATCAGCCGTGCTCTTCGGACGCGGCGAGCCTTCGGATTTGTCGGAGAGCGCCCTCGCAGCGCTCGCCGCCGAAGTACCCGGCGCGACGGTCGGCCGAAATGAATCCGTCTCGCTTCCGGATCTCTTCGTCCGCGCCGGACTCGTGAAGTCGAAGGGTGAAGGGCGAAGGTTGGCGGATCAGGGTGGTACCTACATCAACGGCGTTCGCGCTCCTGCCTCGATCATGCTGGCCGAGATCACGCCTCTTGCAGGATCATACATCCTGCTTCGCAAGGGCTCGCGCGACTACGGAATGGTTCGCGTCGAAGGCTAGATCCCGGCCGGAACTATGGAACGTTCGGCTCGGCGCTCGATCCCCACAACTCCCTGAGTCGCGCGTCGCGACCGCA
>JALYYT010000298.1 GCA_030946285.1 Gemmatimonadota bacterium | reverse complement strand
CCCTCGCTGCGTCCAGCGCTGCGTGACATTGCCCGGGCCGTGCCAGATCCGAATGGCAAGGGCAGCGTCTATGCGGAATGGCGACGCGCGGACCGCGTCGACGAACAAGCCGAGCCGGAAATGGGCGATCCGGGAGGCGGTTCCGACTTCGCGGGGTTCTACAACCACATCGGAATGCCGATCGCCGAGTGGGGATTCGGTGGCCCCGGCGGCGTGTACCATTCGCAGTATGACGATTTCGCGTGGATGTCGCGATTCGGTGACTCGACATATGCGTACCATGCGGCGGCGGCACGAATCGGCGCGGCGCTGCTGCTCCGTCTGGCGAATGCTGACATCCTTCCGTACGACTACGTGGAATTCGCGCGCACGATGTCGCGCTATATCCCGGCGGTGGACAGCGCGCTTCAGGCGAAGCGATGGACTGGCAACACCATGGCGCTCCGGGATGCGATCGCGCGAATGGAGCGGGAAGCGTCGGCATTCTCTGTCGCGCGTGACGCCTCGCTCTCCGCGGGCGCTCCTTCGCGCGTGCAGCGCGAGGCGGTAAACGCCGCGCTGCTCCAGGTCGAGCGCGCCCTCGCGCGTCCAGAGGGTCTTCGCACTCGTCCCTGGTATCGCAACCTCATCTACGTGGCTGACGAGGACAACGGTTACGCAAACATGGTGTTTCCTTCAGTGAAGGAGGCCATTCGCGCGCGCGATGAAGGGCTTGCGACGCGTGAGCTGGCCGACCTTTCGGAGCGCTTCGACAAGGCGACGCATGCACTCGCGGCCGCACGCGCAGCATTGCGGCAATAGTCCAGATTATTCGTCAGCCGCTCCTACAAATGAGGATGTGTTTACCGTAATGCTGGTGGGAAGTGGGCCCACGTATTGCGTCGCCGCATTGCGGCATGTCCAGGAAGAGATCAGGGTGAGATGCACGTACCGAGTGAACTGATGGTGGGCCGGCTGTCCGAGGACGAGCGCATCGCGATCGCAGCGTATGCGGCGCGGGCATCGTGGCCGGAAGGATTCCAAATCTACGAACGTGGTGCGACTGCTGACGGCGTGTTCGTGGTGGTCAGCGGATGCGTCGTCCTCCGGAGCCGCGTTCGCGCTGGTCGCGGGTTCGTGCCCTGGGTCGCCACAGTTGGTGAAACATTTGGAGCAGAGGGTCTCGCCACCAGTGCCGTTTACGCGACCGATGCACGCGCCGACGAGGAGACCGAGACCCTCTACCTGAGCACGACGACGCTTCGCGCGTTCGTGCGCGAGCAGCCATCACAGGCACTCTCGCTCATCGGCCAGGTCATGGGTGAGCGTGTCTCCCTCCTCGAGAAGCTTCGCGAGCTCACCACGCTCTCCGTGGAGCAGCGGCTGTTGGCCTCCCTCCGCCGAATGGCTACCCATGTCGGCTTTCTCGATGCGAGTGGCCGCATCGAGCTGTCCTCGTCGCGCTATCGGCTTCTCTGCGAGCTCGTAGGCGCCACGCGCGAATCCGTTTCGTTGGTGCTCGGCCGGCTCACTGGCGAAGGACTCGCCGAACGCGTGGGCAGCACCTTGTATGTCCAGCCATCACAGCGATTGTTCGATCGCCTGAACGGTGGCGCAGACGCGACCCTGCTCAGCCAATCCCTGGGTCAATCCCTGGGCGAGACGTCGGCCGCGCCCGTCGAGCTTCAGTAGGTCCGCCGTCACTTCGCCACGGATCGGTTGATGAACGACGTTGAAAACGTTGCTCACGGCCTCGATCGGAGTGAGCGCGAATCTGACGAACCCGAACAGAATCTTCACGAATTGCTCGTCGAAGCCGATCGCTGGTCTTTGCGCGGAGCAACTCGCTTTGATTCGCAAAATTAGCGGTGTTGCGCTGCCGACGATCAACGTTTGCTCCAACGGCGGTGTCTCCTGAAAATCTTGCCGATCCTTACTATTCCTCGAGTCACCTACTCGAGATCGGATGCACGACCCTGGTCCTCCATTGTCTCCTGATGAGCTTCAGCGGTACCACCGCCAGCTGATCCTCCCCAACATCGGCGAAGCCGGCCAGCGTCGGCTCGCTGGCGCGCGCGTACTCCTCGTC
>JALYYT010000272.1 GCA_030946285.1 Gemmatimonadota bacterium | reverse complement strand
CCACGCTGGCGCCCGACAGCTACACCGCGATCGCGCAGGATGCGAACGGAGCGAGCGGAGTTGGACTGATCGAAGTTTATACGTTGAACTAACGCACGCACGCGTCCGGCGCCAGCTTAGGCCTGTTTACTGTCCGTTGGTCTGCTTTGCGGCTGGCAGGCGGCTCTTGATCCACTTCACCTGGCCGTTGTGGTTCGATTCGTGTTCGCAGACATGGAACCATTTGCAGTAGTTGTTCGTCGGTCCCCACGGCCAATCGTGATCGATCTGCATCAACCAGGTATCGTCGCGTTTCCGGAATTCGGCCAGAGTGTGCTCACGTCCTTGTGCCAAAGCGTCGAGGTAGTAACCGAGCTCATGCCCTTTGATGACGCGCCGTGCTTCTGCTCCTAGCCCGCCGGGCACGTCCCACTGCTTGCGCGTATTTTCATCCCAGTGATCCCACTTCTTTCCCTCGAAGGTGTGAAGCTGGTAGTGTCGTTCTGTCGCTGCAAGGTGGAGCAGCAGTGCGCCGATCGTGTTCGCCTTTTCGTCATGGAGGTAATCCAGTTCAGCCATCGTCAGACCTTGCACTGGTTCCAACACCGCGCGCCGCATCCATTCGAGCATGGAGACAAGGGTGCCGATCTGCGGCGAGAACCCTTCCCGCGGTCCAATGATGTTGGGACCGGTCTCTGCTGTCAGCGCGGCAGGACCAGCAGCCGCGCTGCTCGTGAACAGGCTCGCGGACGCTATGCTGCAGCCGAATGCGGCGGAGCATTGTAGAAAGCTCCGGCGGTTGATCGCGTGCGTGGTGTTCGGTGACGATGTGATGAGCTGGTTCATACTGTTTGCTTTCGTTTCTCGCGAGCTCCAATCGCCGAGCAAGTTCTGGCTGCGGTTTGCCAGCAGCGGCTGGAGCGGGACGTTGAGACCACGGGAGTCGGCTCTAACTGCTCTCACATCACCGCGGCGGCTTCCGGTTGCATCGAGAGGCGATTGCATTCAAATGGAAGACACGATGCCCACCAATACGATCCGTCTGCACTACGTGCTGCGTGCCGAACCTGAGAAAGTCTACCGCGCCTTCCTCGATCCCGATGCGATGGCGAAGTGGCTGCCCCCGAATGGATTTACCGGCAAGGTCGAGAAGATGGACGCGAAAGTTAGCGGCAGCTACCGGATGTCGTTCACTAATTTCACGACGGGCACGACGCATTCGTTCGGCGGCACGTATCTGGAATTGGTGCCGCACGAGCGCATTAGGTACACGGACAAATTCGACGATCCGAATATGGCCGGCGAGATCGAGGTGACGATCACACTCAAGGAAGTCTTGTGCGGGACGGAATTGAACGTCGTGCAGGAAGGCGTGCCGGGCGTGATTCCGCCGGAGATGTGTTATCTCGGCTGGCAGGAGTCGCTCAGCGCGCTCGCTAACCTCGTGGAACCGGACATTCCCGGGTAGCGTGCGATGCGATCGCGATGGCTAGGTTGCGTGCCACCAAAAACAAGTGGTTCGGAGAGTGACATTGGCGCAAATGTAGCTACAAATTCCGCGGCAGCGTATGACTCCGATTCGTTTTTTCCTGATGATGGCGCTGCTTGCGAGTTCGCAGCAGTTGATTGGACAAGTCGCTCCGCCGCCTGCGATGGCGCCGGTGACGGTTCCGGAAGTGCCGTCGCCGAAGGGGAGCAACCTGGCAGCCGCAACGGCGCTGCAATTGTACTCGATCGGCAGCCCGACGAACGATGAGCAGATGTATCTCGAATACATCAACCGCGCGCGCGCTAATCCTGTCGCGGAAGCGGCGCGGCTTGCGGCAACGACCGACGTGGACGTGCTCGGCGCGTATCGCTCGTTCGGCGTTAATCTCGTGCTCATGCAATCGCAATTCGTGCTGCTCCAGCCGATGCCGCCCTTGTCGATAAACCCGCTCCTGACCGACGCAGCGCGGGCGCATAGCCAGGACATGCTGGCGAAGAGCTACCAAGGTCACACCGGCAGCGATGGCAGCAGTCCGGCGACCAGGAATCAGCCGTATCTCACCGGCGCAAACGGTTACGGGTTTGCGGAGAATGTTTATGCGTATTCGAAATCGGTGTTTTACGGTCACGCGGGTTTCGAAGTCGACTGGGGTGGCAGCGCCGCTGCCGGTGGCATGCAAGTCCCCGCGGGTCACCGCCTGAACATCCACGGGAACTACCGCGAGATCGGCGTCGGAGTCGTGAGCGGGAGCAACGGAAGCGTCGGCCCGCAGC
>JALYYT010000264.1 GCA_030946285.1 Gemmatimonadota bacterium | reverse complement strand
ATGTAACATTACCTACCCCCGTTAGACAATGAACCGTTCTATATCGGACGGTGCTGATTAGCACCGTGTGATAGCGAATCGTTGCGGGACTGCTGGATCAGGTCCCGGCTGTCGCGCTAAGCAGTATCACGCCCGGATTCCGGGTGCCGGCAAACCCGCTCGCTACAGCACCGCGGCCCGCCTGCGTCCGGATCGGCGAGGTGCGTGTTCGATCGTCCAGGTCGTGCTGTCAGGCGCCGAGACTGACTTATTCCGGCTCAGACAGAAGCGAGGACATTCAAACGGTGCTATTCATAACGGATCGAGTAACAACCGGTGAAAATACAACGGTTGGTTGTCTATCCGTGTGAATCAGCACCGTTTGCGAAGCCCGATCGACTGCCTCAGCAGGTTCGCGCCCAGGGGACGATGTCCAGACGCTCGAACGAAATCGGCTTTCCGGTCTGCTCGCACACGCCGAACGTCTCCGGGTGCTGGTACATGCGCTCGAGGGCTGCGTCTATTTCCGCGAGGGTCTTGGACTCTCTGTCCACCATCACCGCGTCCAGCTCCTGCTGCATGGTGTCGGTTCCCTGATCGGCCATGTGGAGCGGCATCTTGCTGAGATCGCCGGACTGGTCTTCCTCATCCGCAGCTTCGTGCTGATCGGCGTACCGGTCGAGCAGCTTCATCGTGCGGTCGCGCTCCTCGATCAGGCGCGCCTCGATCTGTTTGCGTTGTTCTGGGGTCATGCGCCTATCCCCATGCAAGGGTCGGGCGAGAAAATCGGCGGCGCCGCTGCCTGGTCAGTCCACGCGTGGGTGAGCGACGAAGAAGTCCCACATCAGGCCGGTCGCCACAACGTCCGAGTCATCCCTTCCGGGAAATGTGTACCACGGCACCTCGTCGCCCGGCCAGCGGTGCGTGCCGTCTATGATCGTGTAGAGCGTAACGGCTGTGCCGCTGGCGCAGGGAGCATAGCTCTCCATTATCACGTTGTGGTCCTTAGACACTGTCCGCGATGCAGGTGTCCGGGGGCAATGGTCGGCCGCTACCCAGAATGCGATCGTATTCTTGACCGATACGATGTTGTCCGGCCCGTCCGATTCCGGACCTCCGGCATATGGAACGGACGGATCGGCGAGGCCGTGGAAGTGGATCACGGAAACAGGATGCTTCGGTGGGGCGATGCGGAGGGTGTCTCCAAGACTGTCCACCATTCCGATGGATCCGGCGGTGACGCCTATGGCGGCCAGCTTGTCGGAAAGAGTGGAAGCGAGGCGGTATGTCATGATCCCGCCGTTCGAGTGTCCGGCCGCAAAGATGCGGTGGTGATCGATGCGATACGTACGTTCGAGCTGGTTGATAATCTCGCGCACGAACGCAATGTCGTCGCGCTTTCGCGGCCCGTCTATCGCTGTGTGCCAATCGCTCGGATCACCGAGTGCCTGAGGATAGACAACGACGAAACCCTCCGCGTCAGCCTTGCTGCTCATCCCCGTATACTTCTCGAAATTCGCCGCGCTCTCGCCGTGGCCGTGGAGCACTATTACGAGTGGGGCGCGACGAATCGTGTCATAGTGCGCCGGGATGTGGAGGAGATAGGTACGCATTTCTCCGGCAACGTACATCTGCTGCTGAGAGGTAACGCCTGCAGCACCGGGGGCGATGGATGGTCGGCTGCATGCCTGCAGTCCGGCGAGTGTCATTACAGCAGCAGCGACGAGAGCGCGCGTCCGCGGCGCACGCACGTGTGTCACGCGAAGATCAGGGGAGCGTGAACGCGAGCCGTCGTTCGACGGGGTGTGTATCGGTAGCGAGCAGTGCGACGGCGGTGTATGCACCATGCGCTCCGTGTGCATCCCAGCTGCCCTCGAGCGTGAGCGTGTCGCGCGACTTCACCGTGAGCGCCTGCATCGTCTGCGTGAAGAGCCGTCCGGCGCTGGCGCGCCAGATTGTTCGTCCGGTCGAATCCAGTACGGCGAAGTCGTGCGTACGCGCGTCGGCGAAGCGGAGCTCCACCGTTTTCTTTGTGTTGTTGGTGACGCGGAGCGCGAAATCGACGTGCGAACCGTTGCGTGCAACGTCGAGTTCCGTAGCCACCGTTGACGGCAGCTTGTCGTGGCCCGCCGTGCGCGCCTGCGACGCGTGATTTGTCGCGGAAGCGTTGGCGGACTGGGAATGCACCCAGGGTCCGCATGCGTAGACGAGCGCAGCGGCGCAAAGGGAGGTTATGACAAGACGATGTTCCATACTGGAGCGACGCTAGAAGGCGGAGATGCAAGGGTCGTCGCGAGTGCCAAAGTTATCAACCAATTGACGATGGTGCAAGCGCGAAGTCACATATAACTGATTGTAGTGTCGGCAGTTAACTCCTGGATCACAAATCGAGGCAGGAGCGTCCGGAATGTTAAACACCTGACAGCGCTGCGGGTCGAGCCCGTCGCTTGAACTTTTTTTCACAAGCGCGTTAGATTTGAGCGTGGTTGAAAAAGGAAGTGCGCCTGGGGCGTCGGATCTCGCTGGGGTCGGACTTCAGTTCGCCGTGTCGGTCATACTGTTTGTCTTTGCCGGCCAATGGCTGGACAGGAAGGTTGGCACGGGACCGCTTTTTCTGATCCTCGGGGTCTTTCTCGGCGCGGGTGGCTCGTTCTACAGCATGTACCGGAAGTTGATGGCGGCGCAACGGGGCGACGGGGACAGGCGACCGTGACGGCGGAAACGAGCAGGGCGATCTGGACATCGGTCGGTGTTGCAGCGGTGGTGCAGGTGCTTGCCCTCGTAGCCGGGCGCTCGTTTGGAAAGGACCGTGTGATGATCGGCTGGGGGATGGGAGCCCTTCTGCGGCTCCTGACGGTTCTGGTTTACGGGTTCGCGGTCGTCCCCGTGCTGGGCCTGCCCATGGCGCCGGCACTGCTGTCGCTTGTGGTAATACTTTTCGTAACGACGTTGTTCGAACCCTTCTTGCTGACCAAATAGATGCTGCTAGCCGGACCTGACATCATCACACCGCACATCTCGGATTCGCACGCGATAGACTATCCGTGCTTCCACCCGGGGTTCGTGTGCGAGGCGGCACTGCCGCGCTGGGCCCCGATCCATCTGGGTCCGCTGACGCTGGACATGTCGCCGACGAAGCACGTGGTGTGGCTCGGAATCGCGGCGCTCCTCTGCGTCATCACTCTTATCGCGGCCGCGCGTGCCCATGCGAGGACGACCTTCGGCGGCAAGCGGGCACCGTCCGGTCTGGGGAACGGCATGGAAGCGTTCGTGCTTTTCCTGCGCAACGAAGTCGTGGTTCCGAACGTCGGGCCGCACGGCGACGCTTTCACGCCATTAATCCTTACGCTCTTCTTCTTCATACTCTTCGCGAATCTGTGCGGACTGATCCCTTACGGCGCGACTGCTACGGGGAACATCGCCGTGACGGGAACGCTTGCGGTCATCACGTTCATCGTGGTGGAGATCGCGGGGATGCGGGCGCAGGGAGCTGCTTACCTAGGAACAATATTCTACTGGCCCCATGACGTGCCGTTCGCGGTGAAGGCGCCGATGACGCTCATCATGACGCCTGTCGAGATCGTCGGGAAGTTCACCAAGCCGTTCGCGCTCGCGATCCGACTCTTCGCGAACATGACGGCAGGTCACGTTGTCCTTCTTGCCCTGATCGGACTGATCTTCACGTTCCAGAGCTACCTGATTGCGCCGGCGCCGCTGCTGATGGCTGTCGCGATCTCGTTGCTCGAGCTTTTCGTATCGCTTCTGCAGGCGTTCATCTTTTCGCTTCTGGCGGCGGTGTTCATTGGACAGATTCGCACGGCGGCACACTAGGGCGCGGTATCCGCAACGGACAGACGGGAGTGGCAGCATG
>JALYYT010000237.1 GCA_030946285.1 Gemmatimonadota bacterium | reverse complement strand
GTGCCGGTGGATCCGGCGACGCCGGTAGATGTGTTCTTTGCGGTTGCCGGTTCAGATTCGCGTTTACTCGACGCGGTGCGCGAGGAATCGCGCGGCGCGGTGATAGCGGCCATGGGGCGTGGCAACGTGCCGCCGGGGATGGTGCCGGGCATCGCGCGCTACATCGCCCACGGGAAACCCGTCGTGATCACTTCTCGTACCGGAGGCGGTCGTGTCGGCCACACGTACGCGTATCCGGGCGGCGGCAGGACGCTCGAGGACATGGGGGCGATCCTCGCGGGTTCGCGACGACCGCAGCAGGCACGCATTGATCTCATGCTGGCGCTCGGGGCCGATGCTTCGGGCGCGGATCTGCGCTCGATCTTCTCGACATAGGTCCATGGCACTCATGCGGCCTCCGGAACTGGTCGTTGGTCTCACGCGCGTGCTCGAGGATGCTGGATACGAGGCATGGTGTGTGGGCGGCGGAGTGCGTGACGCGCTGCTCGGGATCCCGAATCTCGACTGGGACCTCACAACCAGCGCGAGACCGCAAGAGGTGCGCCGACTGTTCCGGAGAACGATTCCGGTGGGCATCGAGTTCGGAACCGTCGGCGTCCTCGACGATGACAACGTGATGCACGAAGTCACGACCTTCCGCGCCGACGTCGAGACAGATGGCCGCCATGCGGTGGTGCGGTTCGGCGAGTCTCTCGAAGAGGATCTCGCTCGTCGTGACTTCACGATCAATGCAATAGCGTATTCGCCGTCGCGCGACGAATTGCGCGATCCCTTCAACGGGCAATCCGACATCGCCACGCGCACGCTCCGTGCGGTGGGCGTGGCGAAGGACCGCATGCGTGAGGACCGGCTGCGCGCACTGAGGGCAATTCGTTTTGCAGCGCGGTTCGGATTTATGATGGAGCCGGCAACGTGGCAGGCAATTATTTCCAGTGCGCCACATCTGCAGCGATTGTCGCCGGAACGCGTGCAGCAGGAAATCGTGAAGACCATGCGTCAGGTGGCGCGTCCGAGCACCGCGTTCCGGTTGTGGCGTGACAGCGGAGCCTTGGCCGAACTCATACCGTCGCTCGCCGGAATGACGGACACCGAACTGCTCGCGCTGGATCATCTTCGCCTGCCATTGCTGGCGCGGCGGCCTCAGCGGTTGCAGGCTCGCCTCGCGGGACTATTTTCCGCCGCTCGCCCTGGCACGGTCCTGGCCACTCTGAAGGCGCTTCGCTTTTCCAATGCCGACGCTTCGTGGATCTCGGGACTTGTAGACCTCTGGCACGACATGGGGCATGAAATGAAAAAGAGTCTGATGGCCGCGGACGCGCCGTCGGACGCCGTGTTGCGTGCCTGGGCGGGCCGCGCCGGCCGGACGCGGCTTGCCGCACTCCTCCGGCTGGGCGATGCGCACTGGTGGGCTGAACGCGAATCGGGGAGTGGGGCGCCGTCGCGCGCGCGAGTGGAGTCGGTGTATAGCCGTGCCGTGCGTATCGCGTACCGGGACCCCGTGTCGATTTCGGACCTTGCCGTGAACGGGGACGACCTGCAGAGGACCGGCATCGCCGGAAAGCGCCTGGGCGATGCACTGCGAACGCTCCTGCAGTACGTTCTGGAAGACCCTTCGCGCAATACGCGCGACGAATTGTTGCGGCGCGCCGCGGAGCTGTCATGATATTTCGTGGGAGGACTCAACACGTTACCGTTTGGCGACGCTTCAGGTCCGGCCAGGACGGTTTCACCTTCACGGAATCGCCGGAAGGACATTTCGAGGCGCATGTTGCCACCAACGCGGAGCGTGCGGTGGATCTGATGTACGTCCTTACGGAACATCTTCCGCCGGCGGTGGAAGTGTGGATATCCGATCGTCGTACAAGGACGACCTGGCAAGGGAGTGACGTGGCGCTTCCCGATGTGCGTGACGTGATCGCGCGACTCAAGGTCCCACTCGCCACGTACGCAGGAGTGGATATCTCAGTGTTCACTCCGGACGATCAGCTCTCGCTGACAGCGCAGCTCGACCTGTACGCGTTCGGTCACAGCGATCGCTGGCTTTATCTGCTGCAGGCTCGAAGGCTCGAACAGTATCGCGCAGTCGCGGAGAAGGCATGGCGCGGCCAGCCCTGGGATCGTGCGCCCGCCCCCGTTCTCACCGCCGCGCTGGCGTCAGCCGTAGAGCGTCTGTCGCTTACCGTAACAACGTGACCATGGCGGCACTCGCTGCGGCGATTGTCGCGGCCCTGGCGAACGTCGCTGGTGCAGCGCTGGTGACTGGAAAGCGCATCTGGACTGCGCGCGACATCGACCTGATGATCGCGTTCTCCGGCGGCTTCATGATATCGGTCGCCGTAGTGGACATGATCCCGGACGCGATTCGTGCGCATGGCGCCGCGGCCGGATGGATGGTGCTTGCCGGATATCTGGCGGTGCACCTCACGCAGCATACCCTCGTTCCACATTTTCACTTCGGCGAGGAAACGCATCACGTCACGCGGGCGGTCGGGATTTCTGCGCTCGTGGGTCTGTCACTTCACATGCTGATGGACGGAGTGGCGATTGCGAGCGGGTTCGCCGCCGGTGCAACAGTTGGTACACTGGTCGTGGCGGCGATAATCCTGCACAAGCTGCCGGAAGGTTCCACCGTATCCACGCTCTTCATTGCCGCTGGCTTCGGCCGCCGCAAGGCGCTGGGCGCTGCTGCAATACTCGGCCTCACCACGGTGCTTGGCGCCTTGCTGACCGAAGTGATCGGGCCACTCTCGGAGTATGGACTGGCTCTTTCCGGCGGTGTGACCGTGTATGTCGCGGCGTCGAATCTCGTGCCGGAGTTCCAGCATAAGCACGACTGGCGATTACCGGTCTCGTTCTTCGGTGGTTGCATAGTTTTCGGCGCGAGCCATGCGCTGTTATCGCTCTGACCTCGAGCGACGACATGCCCAAGCCACACAGGAAAAAGCCGCAGCCATCGTTATTCACCGCGCGTTCCGCGACTGCACAGGGACCGCAGCCGCTGGCGGCGCGGATGCGTCCCGAATCGCTCGACGAATTCATCGGACAGGAGCATCTTCTGGCGCCGGGCAAGGCGCTCCGTACGGCGATCGAGCGCGGCACAGTAGGCTCGATGATTTTCTGGGGGCCACCCGGCACCGGCAAGACGACGCTCGGACGACTCATTGCGCACTACACGGATTCGGAGTTCGTGCCGTTCTCTGCCGTGACCGAAGGCGTGCCGCGCGTTCGCGAGATCGTGGCCGAGGCTGAGGATCGGCTCGAGTCCGGTCGTCCGACGATTCTCTTCGTCGACGAGATCCACCGCTTCAACCGTGCGCAGCAGGACGCGTTTCTGCCGCACGTCGAGCAGGGCACGATAACTCTGATCGGCGCCACGACGGAGAACCCTTCGTTCGAAGTGAACGGCGCATTGCTCTCGCGCATGCGCGTCTTCGTTCTGGAAGCGCTTGCGGACGGGGATCTCGTCGCGGTGATAGATCGTGCCGTGTCCGACGCGGAGCGAGGTCTCGGGAAGCTGAATGTCTCCATCACTGATGAAGCACGCGGCGTCCTCGCGCGTGAGAGCGACGGAGACGCACGTCGTGCGCTCACTGCACTCGAAGCCGCAGCGTCGGACGTCGGCGTAGGCGGCCAGATCACGGTGGATACCGTCCGCGACGCATTGCAGAAGCGTTTCGCACTTCACGACAAGAGCGGCGAGGCACATTTCAATCTGCTTTCCGCCCTGCACAAGAGTCTTCGTGGAAGCGATCCCGACGCCGCCCTGTACTGGGCTGCTAGAATGATCGAGGGCGGGGAAGATCCGATGACGATCTTCCGCCGCTCGATAGCGATGGCGGCGGAGGACATCGGGGTCGCCGATCCGCAGGCGCTGCAGCTCGCGGTAGCAGCACGCAATGCATATCACATTCTCGGGCCGCCGGAAGGGTATCTCCCGCTTGCAGAGATGCTCGTCTACCTGGCGACGGCGCCCAAGTCCAATTCTTCATATCGTGCGCTCGGCGCCGCGATGAATGCAGCGCGTGAGACGCCCGGCGAGGGACCGCCTATGAACATCCGCAACGCACCGACGAAACTCATGAAGGATCTGGGCTACCACGCGGGCTACAAGTACGCACACGACAGCGCCGACGCGTACATCCCGCAGGAATATCTCCCGGAAAAATTGCGTGGCTCGGTGTTCTACGAGCCAGGACCCTTCGGCTTCGAGCGTGACATCGCCAAGCGCATCGCCTGGTGGAGTGAGCTAAGGAAAAAAGCTCAGGAAGACCGGTAGTGCTTTACCGGTCGCCGCTTCTCGAGCGCTTTCACGATCCGTTCGGCCGCATGTCCGTCCCATCCCGCCGGCTTTGGCGGAATCCTGCGTGACACGGCCGCCACCGATTCCAGATACGCATTCAGGATCCCCCGGGGCGTGAGGGGCCACGCGGCCATGCGGTTCGTGCCCTGCAAGATCGTGATCGGTCGCTCCGTCTGCTCCCGCAACGTCACACAGGGAACGCCAAGGGCCGTCGTCTCTTCCTGAATACCTCCGGAGTCCGTGAGTACGCAGTGCGCGCCGTCGGTGAGCGCGAGCATTTCGGTGTAGCCGAGTGGCTCGAGGACGGTGAGCGGAGTGAGCATCGCACCAAGTTGAAAGCGTTCGATGTTCTTGAGTGTGCGCGGGTGCAGTGGCAATACTACGGGAATCGATTCGGCTACGAGTGCCAGCCCTTCGAGGACGGCGGCGAGCGCGACTGGATCATCCACGTTGGAGGGGCGATGCAGTGTGGCGGCGACGTAATGCTTGCGTCGCAACCCCAGCCGCTCCAGCGAATTTGTGGCATGCGCAACCGGCAACTGCTGGATGAGCGTGTCAATCATCACGTTTCCGACGAACACGATCTTCTCCTCAGGAACGCCCTCGGCGATCAGATTGGGTGCGGCGTCCTCGGACGGTGTGAGCAGCAGGTCAGCCAAGCGATCCGTGACAACGCGATTGATCTCTTCCGGCATGCGCCAGTCGTTGCTGCGTAGACCGGCTTCGACGTGTGCGATGTGACCGTGCGTCTCGGTGCGGAGCTTGGATGCGACGAGCGTCGTGGCCATGGTCGAATTCACGTCGCCGACTACCACGAGCCAGTGCGGATGCACCTTCACAAAAACGGGCTCGAATGCCTCCATGATGCGCGCCGTCTGCACGGCATGGCTCGCCGTTCCGACCCCGAGGTGATAATCCGGCTCGCGAATCCCCAGATCACGGAAGAACGTGTCCGACATTGCGCTATCATAATGCTGGCCCGTGTGTACCAGCACCGATTCATGCCCGCCGAGGTCGAGGGCGCGAAGAATAGGGGCAACTTTCATGAAATTCGGGCGGGCTCCGGCTACCACCAGAACCTTGAGATGATCACTGTGCGTCATGCGGGGTAAAGCTACGGGTGAGGACCCCAATGTCCAACCAGCGGCACTTTCCGTGCAGGAGACAACAAACCATGAAGAAAACATTTGTGACTCTGGCCGTCGCCGCCGTAGCCGGGTGCGCCTCCATGGGCATCGGCGGCTTCAGGCAGCCGATCGTGAACTTCAACGATCTGCAGGTGCAGGGAATTGGAACCAAGGGCGGGACGGTTGACGTGCTTTTGAGTATCTACAACCCGAACGGTTACAGGCTGGACGGATCGCGTCTCACTTATCATCTCCTTGTTGATACGACCGCGGTTGGGGAGGGGGTGTACAATAACCGGTTCACGGTTCAGAGCGGCGACTCGACTATCGTACGACTCCCGGTCAACCTCAGTTACGCGGGCCTCGCTGCAGCAGCGAAGCAGCTTCGCGAAAAGGGGTCGGTCAACTATCGCGTCATCGGCGACGTGACTGTCGCGACGCCAGTGGGTAGCTTCACTGAGCCGTACGATCGCACTGGCCGATTCTCGACTCTGTCCGGGATGACACACTAGAGATTGTCACGAGAACTCATTGACCTGACAGCGCCAACCGAGCGGGCGCTCCTCATTGGAGCGCCCCGCAAGGGACGCAACGCAAGGCACAGAACCGCGGAGCATCTGGAAGAGCTCGCGCGCCTGGCTGACACCGCCGGCGCCGATGTAGTGGGCGAAGTGGTCCAGCAGATCGAGCGGCCCAATCCCGCCACCTACCTTGGCAAGGGAAAAGTCGAGGAGCTCACGCAGACGATCGCCGATCGCGATGCGACGCTGCTGCTGTTCGACGATGAACTGAGCCCGAGCCAGGGTAAGAACATCGAGGACATCACCGGCAAGCGGGTGATGGATCGCGCCGAGCTGATACTCGACATTTTCGCGACCCGTGCACGCAGCGCCGAAGCAAAGATGCAGGTCGAGCTTGCACAGCTCCAGTACATGCTTCCGCGCCTCACGCGAATGTGGGCCCACCTCGAAAAGTTTCGAGGCGGGATCGGCGTACGAGGCCCGGGTGAAACACAGCTCGAGACCGATCGACGACTCATCAATCACCGCATCAAGGTGCTGGGCCAGCGATTGACTGAAGTGCAGAAATCGCGCGAGGTTCAGCGCGGTTCGCGGCGCGGTGAATTCCAGGCGAGTCTTGTGGGCTATACCAATGCCGGCAAGTCATCGATTCTGCGGTCACTGGCGAACGACAACACTATCTTCGTCGAGAACAGGCTTTTCGCGACGCTCGATCCGCTGACCAGGGAAGTGGATCTCGCTGACGGTGAAACCGTGCTGCTGACCGACACGGTTGGGTTCGTCCGGAAGCTTCCGCACCAGCTCGTCGCGAGCTTTCGCGCAACGCTCGAGGAAGTGCTGGAGGCGGATGTGCTGCTGCACGTCATCGACATCTCCGATCCGATGTGGGAAGAGCATCGCGCGGTGGTTGTCGAAGTGCTGTCCGAGCTTGGCGCGAACGAGACGCCGATCATCAACGTCTTCAACAAGTTCGACCTGCTTCCTCCGGAGCAACTCGAGGCTGTGCGAGACCGGGTAACCAATCTCATTCCGGACGCCGTCTTCGCGAATACCGTCACAGACGATGGCCTGGATGCGCTCAAGCGTGCGATGCTGCGTCGGCTCCGCGCCGAACGCCGCGTTGTTGAGCTCAAAGTTGGTTTGGGTGACGGACGCCTGCTCGCGGAGCTGCATCGTCAGGGCGATGTGCTCTCGCAGCGTACCGATGGTGACCACATGATCGTTTCAGTCCGGCTGACGCCTGAGGCTCTCGGCAGACTCGGTACACGCGCCGTCGGCGCCTGACTTGGTCTGCACTGCCGCGTAGCCGGCTTCCAGCTTCGTCGTCCTCCCCGAAGACGCGGACCCACGGCGCGTCACCGTGAACTGAACCGTCACGTTGCAGGAGTCCGACCCGGTTGCAGCAAGGCCGGTCGCGCGCCCGAAATGGTACGGAGCGACTGAGGTCGAGTGACGGCGGAATCCGGAGACGCAACTGCGTCCCGTGACGTGGCCCGGCCACCGTTACGCTCGTCCGCGCTGCTCGTCAAATCACATGCACGCCGTTCGTACCATCGTGGCCTCACTCGCCGTTACCGGCGTCCTCCTCGGTTGCGCGAGTGCCGGCGTCGCGCCGCGCCCGCAGCTACTCAGCGTGGTCGTCATAAGGGCGAGCGCGACTCCGGCTGGTGAACTCCGCGCGGGAAGTGCAGGCTGCATTTCCGGTACTGGTGCTGCGGTAGCCGAGGCTGCCCATGCAGTCAGCACCGAGCGAAACGCGTTGTTCGAACCGCGCTGGCGCGATGACGCCGCCCGCGCCGTACGCGTGCACATCGAAAATGCAACTACCCTCGGCGAATGGAGCCTTGCGGAAAGACAGGAGGTCACGTCCGCGATGAACGCGTGGGAACTCGCGGGAGCGCCTGTGCACTTCGTGGTGGTGCAGGACGATGAGCGCGCTGACGTGAGAGTGCACTGGATAGAAA